>CAZCYG010000046.1:0-6886 GCA_964502795.1 uncultured Candidatus Saccharibacteria bacterium
CAAATGAAAAAATAGGCATCATCGGTGGTGGACAGCTAGGGAGAATGCTAACTCCGCCAGCGCTCGAACTTGGATTTGAAGTAACCGTACTCGAGAATGATGAAAAGTGTCCCGCGGCGCAGGTAGGGGCACATGTCCTCAAGGCAAAGCTAACAGATGGTGACGCTATCAAGCGATTAGTAGAAATAAGCGATGTTACGACATGGGAGATTGAGCACATTCCAGCAGAGGTACTGGTTGATCTGTATAACACGGGGGAGAACATTCAATCAGATCCCAACACATTGTTGATGATTCAGGACAAAGTACGCCAAAAAAAGTTTTTGGCGTCACACGGTATACCAGTCGCGCCTTTTTCTGACACGCTCGATGAATCAAAATTTGTCGGTAGTGGACCATATGTCGTAAAGAGTCGCAAAGGCGGCTATGATGGGCGAGGAAATCTTGTCGTCAGTTCACTCGATGATCCGGCGATTACTGCAAAATTTGGAGAAACCGATGTCTACGCAGAACAAGCCGTACAATTCATAAAGGAATTATCAGTCATTGCCGCACGAGATATACATGGCGCCATTGAATTATACCCAGTTGTCGAGACTATCCACGAGAATAATATTTGCCATACTGTTATGTCACCATCCGATATTCATCCGCTTGCGGAAGTCAGAGCCAAAGAACTCGCTCGAGAAGTCATGACTCATTTGCAAGGAGCAGGAGTGTTTGCGATCGAAATGTTCGCAACCGCCGATAATGAAGTCATGGTAAATGAAATAGCACCCCGCGTGCATAACTCGGGTCATCTGACTATCGAAGCAAATAATACTTCTCAGTTTGAACAGCACATTCGAGCTATAACCGGCCTTCCACTTGGATCGACTGATCGACATGTGGGCGCGGCAGCGATGGTAAACATCTTGGGCACTCGAGAAGGTTTGTTAGACCGGACCGGTCTGGCTGCAGCACTCGCTCCTGTGCATGGCGTCTCTACAAATGTCCATTTCTACGGCAAAACGCCCAAACCGGCACGTAAAATCGGTCATATTACAGCAACAACGAAATACGGTGACGAAACGGGTCGTAATATCGTGAGAAAATACGCACAATCTGCCCGCGAAAAGCTTAACCAGCTATAATATTCGCGAGATTAGGCTCGCCCCCGGGGTTACCGGGGGCGGTCCTGACGAGACTTGAGATAGCTGCCGGTCACGACTGCGCCTACAGTCACGATCGCCGCTGCAATCGATGTTTTGGCGCGGTGACGACGTACAAAAGCCCAAACCCGAATAGGTAGGGGCGGGCGCTGCTGACGATCCTCGGCCTGAGCCATCAGATCTTCGACCGGTGACTGCAAGTCTATCTCGGGCGGGATTTTGCCCCCTCGACCGATAAACCCCAGCCATCTGGCCTTTCGTACAAAATCTTCGTCGGACATCCGCTGCTCCCTTCGGTAGTGCGATACGGACTTTACTACGATAGCATATTGGGTATTCAGCCGACGATCTGTTCGTTTTCACGATTAGGCAACGCTAGCGTGAATCCAAAGGTTGAACCATAGTTCAATCGGCTCTCGACTTCGATCTTGGTATTTAGTTTGGCCGCTAGCTTGGATACGACATACAATCCCAACCCGGTGCCACCCGTCTCGCGCGTGCGATAATCTTCACTGCGATAGAACTTCTCGAATATATGCTCCAGATCAGCCTTGCTCATACCAATGCCTGAATCTTTGACCCATAGGCGCAGACCCGTTTCTTTGTTTAGCCTGGCGCCAATTGTTACCGTTCCTGATTTGGTATATTTCAGCGCGTTGGTCAAAAAGTTTTCCAAAATTTCTTCCAGATACAGGCGACTTGTCTTGATCCTGGGCAAATTTGGTTCAACGTCGAGGTCAAGCGACAGTGATTTTTCTTCCATTTGCGGCGTATATTTCTCGAACAGGTCGCGCAATAATTCATTCATGTTAATCTCTTCGGTCTCGTCACCCACGCCACGCTCCGCACGCGATAGCGTCGATAGGTCATTGATCATCTTTGCCAGATACAACACTTGTTCATGTGCAGTAGCGGCAGCCTCGTGTAATTTCTCAGATGATGCATGGCGCTCCTCCAAAACAAGCAAATTGCTCAAACTACCTTCGGCAATCGCCACGGGTGTTCGTAGTTCGTGGCTTGTCACACTGATAAATTCATCCTTCTCCTCTTCAAGCGTCTTTTGTTTCGTGATGTCACGAATAATCACCACCACGCCATATTCTTCGTCATCGTCAAACGTGCTGCGAATGCGCGACATCTGCAGCGACAAATGTCGCGTATCGCCACCTTTGCCAGTCGATAGGTCATCACGCAAGGTCGTCGATTTTGTCGTACTCATCAAATCATGTGAACTAACAGGTCGATCTGCTATATCTGTCAACTGCAAAATTTTGTCGATATCCCGCCCAATCAATGATTCGTTGGTATCAAAAAATGCTTGCGCGGCAGCATTTTGTGATGTTACGCGACCATATCGATTCAATGTCATCACCGCGTCACTAATGCTGTTCAAAAGAGTTTTAAGACGGTTAACCTGTAGCAACTCTGATTTTTGCGTTATTAACAAATCATGATTTTTTTTACGGCTGCTCATCATGACATAGGTAAAGAAATAGGAAGCGGCTATCGTGAACGATACGAGCGTAATAGTTTGCGTCACGTAACCGACAAAATCAGGTTTTAGCTCATGAGCGAACAGTAAACAATACGCAGCAGCAATAATAACAAGCAGCGTACTACTAAAAATGAATCCCCGCCACCCATCATAAATAGCAGCGAGGAGTACCATCATCGACCACAAGGCAGTAAACGGTCCATATACATCATTGAAAAAAATCAGCATAACACCCGCTGTCACTTGCAGCCACGCGATAGCCGCGAGCTTGAAAAACGATGATCTGGTGCCAAGCAGCATCAGTATCGGGTTTATCAAAAAAGTTGATGCAAATGTAAAGCCCATTGCCCACCAATTGAAATGCGGCGGTCTTGTCGCATTAACGACAAGTAAATAGACATCACTAATACCAATGTACAGCGCAAGCCCAATGAAAATATAGGCAACCGGCTTTGATAGAACCCTTGTTTCATCAATCACATTTGTAGTATACAAAGTGTTTGTGCTTATGGCGAGCCTTTATTGCTATCTTGCACCATTTTGGGATTTGATTTTAACGTATACCACAAGTTTTGCTATACTAGCAAAAGATGATAAAGAAGTTGCAGTTACAGAAACCGCACGTGATAGTCGTGGTTGGCATACCTGGATCGGGCAAAACGTTTTTTGCTGAAAAGTTCAGTGACATGTTTAACGCGCCGTTTCTCGATTTTTCCGCTTACCGTCAGGCTGTTAGCGAACCAGACCAGGCGATGGAACTAGCAAACAACGCTTTTTTGCAACTGCTGCGCACCAAAGAATCGGTCGTCGTTGAGGGAATCGGTGAACTATTCAGTGAGCGCCAGGTTATGCACGCTATCGCCAAAAAAAATGGGTATGATGTGTTTTACGTATGGATTCAGACTGATCCAACTACCGCCAAACGCCGATCGGTCCTGACAAAAACTGCAACAATCGACGAAGACGAATTTGCGGAGCGCATGGAACAGTTCGAGAACTTTAAACGCGGTGAGCTATTTGTCGTTGTCAGCGGGCGACACACGTACGCAACCCAGGCAAAAACCATCCTGCGCCGTCTCGTTACTGATCGACCAACGACCGATCCAAGCATCCACAAAATTGTGCCGCCACGCGGCCGTATCATGGGGTAGAAATGGCGACACTTCACGATGAAGAATTTGGCGACATCACGATACGCCGAAGTGTTCGCGCGTCATCAGTCAAAATCAGCGTGGCGCCAAACGGCACGCTGCGCGCATCACTACCGCCATACGCACCCCTATTCATGTTAAAACGGCTTGTCAAATCATCACGTCAGCAACTGCGACAAATGTTACAACAAGACAAACCTGTCTATACACTCCATAATGGGATGCAGATTGGTAAAAGCCACAAATTGGTCGTCGGCAAATCAATCCGCACCAATGTCCGGCACACTGGCCAATCCATCGTGGTTGCATTGGGGCCGGACGCCACACTGCAAGACCCGGATATCAAGCGACGTGTACACGATGCAATTATCGCCGCGTTGCGAGTCGAAGCAAAAAGCTACCTGCCTAAACGACTGGCGTACCTAGCAAATCAACTTGATTGCCACTATGAAAAAGTTCGGTTTTCGCATGCCGGAACAAGGTGGGGCAGCTGCAGTACAACCGGTACGATCAGCCTGAACATCGCACTCATGTCGCTGCCATTTGAACTGATTGATTACGTTATCATTCACGAGCTTTGCCATACCAAACAAATGAACCATTCTCAGGCATTTTGGCGACTCGTCGAATCTGCCGATCCCGAGTACCACCACCATCGCAAAACCCTCAAATCACATTCGCCGCACATCTAACCATAGCCAAGCTCAAGCGAAATAGCGTATACTTGTAGGCAATGAATACACCATCCTTTTTTCAACGTAATGGCGTTCAGGATTTTTTGCAACTCCTCATATTTGGTGCCTGCGTAATCCTTGGCGTGATTCTTATAAACAGTTTCGTGTTTCGCAGCTTTTCAGTTGTCGGAGCCAGTATGCAGCAAACATTGCAGTCGGGTGATCGTTTGATCGTCAACCGTATTCCCGTCACGCTGGCCGCTATTCAAGGCAAAGATTACATCCCTAAACGGGGAGAAATCATTGTTTTCAAAAACCCACGCTACTCATTTGGGCAGGCAGACGAATATATTGTCAAACGAGTCATCGCCTATGGTGGCGAGCGCGTCGTGCTAAAGGACGGCCACTACACTGTATATAACAGTGTCAATCCACTTGGTTTTAACCCTGATGATATGAATAATGGCGAACCTGGCAGTCCAACAGTCGGCGAATTAGACGCACATGTCCCCGAAGGGCAGTTATTTGTATCAGGTGATCACCGACAGCTTGATCCGAATGGCAATCCATATTCACTTGATTCGCGCAATGGACTGGGGTATATACCTCTCGATGACATCATCGGGCCGGTTGGTATGCGTATTTATCCGTTCCAGTCGATACGAACATTCAAGTAGTCGTACGAGCCGTCGTCGTAATAGGTCGACCCTTCCATGTCACACTGCCCGTCTGATACTTGTACATACTATAGAAAAGAAGAATGATCTCTTGCGCCAACGTAAATGGCAGTAGCAATGCACCCACCAGACGATACCGTGCCCAAATGCGCGACAGGTGAAAATACGATATATACAGCTGAAAGGCTGCAACGATCCAGGCCCATGGAGTAAACCACACCGCCACATACGGCACAACTGTCAACCCCAAAAGGAGCGCCAGCCCAACCACTTGATACCAATGCTTGCCACACTGCGGATAAAGCAGCCGCAGACTCGTCTCGACTTGCGACGACCAGCGCTTTTCGTAGCGCAGCCCAAGGTTTTGGTTGCTCAGTATGAGATGGTAGTTATGAGTATCAGCTAGATGACGTGCGATTGTTGTTTCGACCTCCATCGACTGCGGCAAGCGCGAATCACTGGCAAAGCAACCCAGCAACGTCTCGCGCTCTACCAACCACGCGTTGGCAGCTGCACGTGGTCGTACTGGACGAAACCGCATAATTGTCCAAAAATGTCGCATCGTCGCAAATAGTGTACTGAGGTGCCAGTTATCATCTCGGATTGGAATAACCGACAACATCTTGATATTCTTTTGCAATAGATACTGAACGGCACGATGCACCGTATGTCGCTCGATCAACGTATCGACATCCATAAAAAACACATATGTCCCACTAGCTTCATTGGCGAGCATCGACTGAGCATAATTTTTGCCCAGCCACCCGTCAGGTAACGGTTGTCCCTCCACGAAACGCACACCTGCATGGGCAAATGATTTGATCAGTATGGATGTGTCGTCACGCGATCCATCGTCAAGCACGATAACTTCTAATTTGGGATAGTCGCTAGCAACAACTCGTTCCAGACACTGCGTCATTGCGTGCGTTTCATTACGAGCCGTAATACAGATACTCACTGATGGCAAGGCATCAATCCTTGCTGATGAACTGTCCATTTGCGGTACGCGCAGCAGTCGAAACGCATACCATAATTTTGCCAAAACCGCCACATCTATCAGCCCTGCCAGCACCAACAACAGAATTACCATTACCCTTATCATACCACAGCATTACTTGACAGTCCGGCCCCTGTCGACTACACTAGCTATTGACAGTCTGCAACTAAGCAGACTTTTTTAAGTGGAAAGTGGAGAAGTGGTCAACAAATCGAAAAAATCAAGCAAGCCAGCCACAAGTGACGACACCACTGTCGTTCGTATTAAGGCAGGCGCAGCCACATCAAGCAAAAAAGCGGCAAAAGAATCTACCACTGATACGGCTGTCATCGGTACAACAAAGCCCGTCGCAGCAAAAAAACTCCGCAGCAAAAAAGGCAAAGGTATACGCGGGCTAGGTGTATTTCGTGCAATTGGCCGTTATTTCAAAGGTGCATGGACCGAACTACGTCAAGTTCGTTGGCCAAATCGCCGTGCCACCTGGAGCCTCACCGGTGCAGTGCTGGCATATAGTGCATTCTTTGTTGTCCTTGTCCTGTTGCTGGACGCTGGATTTAAGTATTTATTCGAACTAATTTTAGGAAAATAAAAGGAGACATATGGCAAACAGATACGACAGCACTCGTCAGTGGTACGCAATCCACACCTATAGTGGATACGAAGAAAAAGTAGCGGATAGCATTCGCCAGCGTATCAACGCAGTGGACATGGCAGACAAAATCTTTGATGTCATGGTTCCCA
>CAZCYG010000047.1:0-6809 GCA_964502795.1 uncultured Candidatus Saccharibacteria bacterium
GGACCGTGCCGCTGCCATATATATTCATGTTAGGATCTTCGTTTTGTGAAAATAATTTGGCATAGACGAGCGGTTTAATAGTTGAACCTGGTTGAATATATGCCATTGCAGCATTGTCTTGGCCAAAGCCTTCGTGATTGTAGTTGCGGCTGCCCATCATAGCAACAATCTGGCCGGTCTTGGTATCTTCGACAGTTGCGGCGCCATTTTTGAATCCTGCATAGCCTGGTTTACACGAATAGGACGTATTGACTTTGCCGCCATCGGTACAAGCGAACATATCGTTAAAGCTTTCTTCGAGTTTATTCTGGATGCTAAGATCAAGCGTTGTTGTAACAATTAATCCACCACGGCCGACTGTTGCCTTACCAAGCTCCGCTTCCAGCTGCGATCGCACCATTTGGACAAAATGGGGAGCCTTGATGTTATCAAATTGTGATGTCTGGGGTAGGATCGTATCAAGTATGGCTTCTTGCTTTGCCTTGTCGGCGTCAGCCTTGCTGACATAGCCTTGTGATACCATCTCGTCGAGTACTTTGTGCTGACGTGCGATTAGTGCTTCTTGTCCATCGGTATTGTATGGGTCGTAAAGTCCCGGTTGGTTAGGAATTGCGGCCAATAATGCCGACTGTGCAAGATTAAGGTCTTTGGCGCTGATGCCAAAATACGTCTGCGCGGCAGACTCAACGCCGTTGCGACGTCCGCCATATGGTGATTCATTGAGGTACAGATTCAGGATTTGATCCTTATCGTACATACGCTCAACTTCAATCGACAAGATAACTTCTTTGATCTTACGCGGTATACCGTTCAGACCTCGCTGCTGGGCTTCATCGGCAAAAAACACCTGCTTAACCAGTTGCTGGGTAAGTGTCGACCCACCTTGTGTGCTACCGCCACTGTAATTATTGATAAATGCGCGCGTGATACCGGTGAAGCTAATACCGCCATGCTTGTAAAAGTCTTTGTCCTCGATCGCTACGGTCGCTTTTTTCATGAGGGGGCTGATTTGGTTGCCGTCGACGACGAGCTTATAATCTCCGTCGCCCTTGTCTTCCCATAATAGTGCGTCTTCGCCGCCAGTCGGTCCGCGCCTATCATAGTATTTGGTAACTGTCGTGTGGACTCGCTTTGACAGTTCTTCGGGTCTGATAGAATCCAAGTCCTTACGGAAGTAAGCAAATAATCCACCGACCATCAGCACGACGAGTACGACAGATACGCCAGCAATCTTGAGTAACATCATGGCGCCTTTGCGGCTGAACCAATAATTGAACACTCGTTTCGGGTGCATGCGTGCGAGTAGCCGTTTGACCGGATGTTTTGGCAGCGTCGCTAAATATTCCGCCTTTCGTCTGTGTGCGGCGTCTTTCTTGGTTTTGCGTTTATGCGCCAAATTAGAGTAAACGTTTAGTTTACGAGATCGTCGCTGGCGTGCCACAATGTATGTTTCCCATAAGCAATATTGAAACTAATTATAGCACTAAACAACGCTTGGCAATATAATTCTGCTACAATAACAGCATGAAATTATCTGAAGAATTGTCTTGGCGCGGATTCGTCAATCAAACAACTTACGATGACGTTGGCGTGTTAGACGGCCAGCCAATTGCATTTTACTGGGGTGTTGATCCGAGTGCCGACAGTATGACTATCGGTAACTTGGCTGCTGCCATGATGGTGCGACATTTCATTGACCACGGTCACCAAGCGTATCTGTTAGTCGGCGGTGCAACTGGGTTGATCGGTGATCCTGATGGCAAGAAAGACGAGCGTAGCCTCAAGTCGCCGGAAGAGATTGCCGCGAATAAAGCAGGACTTTCGGCTCAGTATCAGCGTATTTTTGCAAATCAGTCGTTCGAGGTTGTGGATAACTATGACTGGTTCAGCGGCATGCGATATCTCACGTTTCTTCGTGATATTGGAAAGCATGTACCGGTCAGCACGATGCTGAGTCGGGATTTCGTGCAGGCGCGACTGGGCGAAAACGGCAGTGGTATCAGCTACGCTGAGTTTAGCTATTCACTCATTCAGGGTTACGATTATCTCCATCTTTTTCGTGAACATGGAGTCACGCTCCAGCTTTGTGGAGCAGATCAGTGGGGCAACGCCATCACGGGTGTTGATCTGATTCGTCGTATCGAAGGTGGCGAAGCGCATGTATTCAGTTCTCCGCTGGTTGTGAACAAAGCGACTGGCGTTAAATTCGGCAAGTCAGAGGATGGTGCCGTGTGGCTGGATCCGGCAAAAACAAGTGTTTATAAATTTTATCAATTCTGGCTGAATGTCGACGATGACGGGGCGATCGATTATGCCAAAATATATACGCTCTTATCACGCGAAACAATAAATGACCTTGTTACGAAACAGCAAGCTGATCCGGGTGCCCGTGACATACAAAAAGCACTGGCTTACGAAGTAACAAAGCTCGTGCATGGTGAACAAGCCGCCGAAAGTGCAAAAAAGGTGACATCCGTTCTATTTGGAGGTCTGGGTCTGTTGGATCTGACGGTTGATGATATTGATCTGTTGGCACAAGAGATTCCAGTAACGAATGTCGGTGCGACTGTTGTTGATTTGCTGGTAGATAGCGGCTTAATCACGAGTAAGGGCGAAGCCCGTCGCTTGATCCTGGGTGGGGCGATATCCGTTGATGGCGAAAAGATAGCGGACGATCGTCATATTGATCAAATGTCGCTGATCAAAAAAGGCAAAAACAGCTTTTTGCTCGTGCGATAATGCTTAAAATGGTATAATATAAACTCGACTATAAAAAATCTGGAGGGTAGCTATGCCTTTAACCGAAACTGCAAGGGTACACTTGTCATCTGACGCTGTGAAGAATATTAATGACTGGTTGGACCAGCCAAAATACGCTGAATACAAAACTGAATTGGAAGCAATGATTGCCAATGAGCAATGGCAGGAACTGGAGGATTCATTTTTCAAGGTTGTAGAATTTGGAACAGCGGGACGACGGGGAACGACGGGTATCGGGTCGAATAGAATTAATAGGGTCACCATCGGCGAATCGGCCCAAGCATTATGCGAATATGCACGGGCGGCGGATACCGACGCTCCCCAAAAAGGTATCGTGATCGCCTACGATACTCGATTGTCGTCACCCGAGTTAAGCCGGTTTACCGCAGGAGTCTGTGCGGCGAATGGATTCAAGACATATATATTTGAAGATTTTCGCTCGACACCCGAACTAAGTTTTGCAGTACGGCACCTCCACGCGGCGGCTGGCATTGTGATCAGTGCGAGCCACAACCCTCCCGAGGACAACGGATTTAAGGCGTACTGGAGCGACGGTGCTCAAATTGCCGCGCCGCATGATAAAGGTGTGCTGGATAAAGCGGCAGCGCTGAGCGAAATTAAATCAATTGACTATCAACAAGCAGTAGACGAAGGAGCAATCACTATCGTCGGTAATGATGTTGATCAGGCGTACCTCTCTGCTGTCGTTGCGCAAGCCGAGGGAACAGATCGTGATGTGAAAATCGTTTATTCACCTCTGCATGGCGCTGGTCAGACAAATGTGTTGCCCGCACTTGAAAAAGCCGGATTTACGCAGATAACGACCGTCAAGGATCAGATGGTTCCTGATGGCCACTTCCCGACAGTCGAGAATAACAAACCGAATCCTCAGGAACGAGTAGCAAATGATCGGGCGGTCGCGCAGATGTTGGCTGAACAGGCGGATATTGCTATTACAAACGATCCAGACGCTGATCGCATTGGAGTAATGGTGCGAACGGGTGATGAAGCAGTGTATTTGAATGGCAATGAATCATTCATTCTCGCAACTGATTACACCCTATCAAAACTAAAGGAAAAGGGAGCGTTAACTCCTAATCATTATGTCGCGCGGACAATTGTCACAACTGACATGATTGACGCGCTGGCAGATCGCTACGGAGCAAAATGCTATAACAATTTGCTGGTTGGATTCAAGTATTTTGGCAAACTCATTCTGGACAAAGAACCAACTGACGAAATATTCGTGATCGGAGGTGAGGAGAGTTATGGGCTATTAAAAGGCGATTATGCTCGTGACAAAGACGGTGCAACGGGTGCACTGCCAATGGCCGAATACGCTGCCGAATTAAAAAAGCAGGGTAAAACACTCTACGACAGGTTGCTTGAACTCTATGCGGAGCATGGGTTGTACCTGGATCGTATGGACAATGTCAGCGCACCAGGCGCAAATGGATTCGAAAAGATGCAATCAGTCATGGACAGGCTGCATACTAATCCCCCAACCAGAATTGGCAGTCACGACGTAACCGCCGTATTGGACTATAAAACATTGGAGCGCAAGGATTTGGCGACGGGCGATGTGACAACGATTGATTGTGTGGCCGGAAACGTTGTCGTACTCGAATGTGGTGATTCACGGCGACGTGTGACGGTTCGTCCAAGTGGTACCGAGCCAAAGATGAAATTTTACGTGCAGTGGTACGAGCAGGCGACCGATACCAAACCTGCGGCTGTTGCGGCGCAAGTTGCATTGCTGTCGCAGCATATGGAGGGCTTGTCGAAAGAACTCGAAGGATTGCTGTTTGCGTAGAGCGTTGCTATGAATTTGTTGACGCCGCTCGAATCAGTGAAAGGTGTGGGAGTAAAGACCGCTGAACAATTGCGTCTGGCTGGGCTGTCTACGGTCGGTGATATTATTGATTTTTTGCCCCGCGCCTACGAAGATTATTCGACCGTTGTGGCGATTGCGGATATTCGGCCCGGTAAGGCAACCATAAAAGCAAAATGTGAATCAATCACGACCAAACAGGTTCGACGAGGACTGCGTGTCACGACGGCAACACTTGCTGATGATACTGGTAAATTGCAGGCGGTGTGGTTCAATCAACCATATCGAGCGTCGCAGCTTGCTGGTAATGAGGAGTTTTTGTTTTCGGGTGAATTCGAATTTAGTTATAATCGGTATCAATTGACAAATCCTAGCGCTGAAAAAGCGTCCGAGGTGACTGTATCAACCGATAGGATCGTACCGATATATCGTGCTGTCAGGGGTTTAAAGAGTCAAATAGTGCGCAAAATTTTGGTAGAGCTACGCCCATTCATGCTGTTATTACCCGAGACGCTGCCTAGGAGTGTTGTATCATCCGAAAAAATATTATCGCGCGCAGATGCGGTCACGGCACTGCATTTTCCGGTAAACGAAGATGACATCAAACGCGCGCGTGAACGCATTGGATTCGAAGAACTGTTTTGTTTGCTGCTGGCTGCTCAACTCAATAAACAAGCGAACATGCAGTTGGATGGATGGCCGATACCTTTTGACAAAGCGGCGGTACAGCGATTTGTCAAAAGTCTGCCTTTTGACCTGACAAATGCACAGCGCCGCGCCGCTTGGGATATAATCCAGGATTTTGAACAACCAACACCAATGAATAGATTGCTACAGGGTGACGTTGGCAGCGGTAAGACCGCTGTTGCTGGTCTTGCTGCTTTGCAGGTTTCGACGCTTGGGTTGCAGTCAGCGATTATGGCTCCGACGGAGATATTGGCATCACAGCATGCTGAAACGCTACGCGCATTGCTGCAGCCATTTAACGTCACGGTCGGGTTGCTAACAGGCAGTGTCAAAGGCAAGGCTCGTCAAGAACTATACAGCAAGATTGCGGACGGATCAGTCGATGTGGTCGTTGGGACGCACGCGTTGATCCAGGAAAGTGTCGTATTTCACCGTTTAGGATTTGTTGTCGTGGATGAACAGCACCGGTTTGGTGTGGCGCAGCGCCAGGCGCTACTTATGAAGGCAAATGTCGCAGACAGCGATGCTCGGCATCGTCTTCAGGGGGAGGGCGAGTCTCCTGAATTGATTTCAGGAGATGAAGCAGAGGGGCTGGCCCCTCGTGGTCGTATGCCACATTTGCTGGCAATGACCGCGACACCGATACCTCGTAGTCTGGCGTTGACGTTATACGGGGAGCTGGACGTCAGTATCCTGAATGAGATGCCAAAAAATCGTGTACCGATACAGACAAAAATATGGTCGCCAAATAGTCGTGTACAGCTGTATGACATGATTGAACAACAATTGCAGCAGGGCAGACAGGCATATGTTATTTGCCAGCTGATAGATGACAATCCGCAAAACGAAGCCAAAAGTGTCCAACAAGAGTACCAAAAACTGCGAGTAGGGCCGTTTAAGCATAGACAGATCGGATTGCTGCACGGCAGATTAAAACCGGCCGAAAAAGATGCGGTTATGGCGGATTTTGCATCGGGCAAAACAGATATTTTGGTCAGTACGACAGTGGTTGAGGTGGGCGTCAATATACCTAATGCAACGGTGATTATGATCGAGAATGCTGATCACTTCGGTTTGAGTCAGCTACACCAACTACGTGGCCGGGTAGGACGCTCGTCGTATCAAAGCTATTGCTACCTGGTAATGTCAGATAGCAAAGCGGCCACGAGACGCTTGCGTGAAATTGAGCGATCGAACGACGGATTTTATTTGGCTGAAGTCGACCTAAAACTACGTGGCCCCGGTGAAATATATGGCCGCGCCCAGCATGGTCAATTAAACCTCCAGGTTGCCACTCTTGGTGATACGAAATTGATAGCCAGAGCGCAACGTGCGGCAAAAAGCTTTGTCGCATCTCATGAGGATTTGTTACAATATAAACAATTGGCCGCACAGGTGAAGCAATACCAGCGGCTGACTACATTAAATTAAATAATTAACTATAGGAAAAAGAGCAACCGGTCCCGAGTGACTTTCTCGCTCGTACCGCGTGATGACGAATGGAATTCATGAGTCGAATAGACGAATTGAA
>CAZCYG010000048.1:0-6807 GCA_964502795.1 uncultured Candidatus Saccharibacteria bacterium
GCTGTATGCTGAATATACTATGCATATGTGGCAGTTGCGGCGAAAGATCCTTTTTTCCTGGTTTTTTGCGGTGTTGAGTGTAGGTGTTGTCGTTGGTGCCGCAATGGTGCCGATGATCGACCAAACCATATTTGGGTCGGCCATCTGGCTGGTGCTGGCACTCACCTGTATGGCTGGAGTGTTGGCGTTTCGGATTGTTGCACTTGTACCTGTAATCATTGCAGCAGGACTGTTACTGGGTTTGTGGCGGGGATCGATACTTAATGCTGATTTGGCAGTATATAAGAAAGTTGTCGGACACACGGTTTTGGTAACAGGGACGGTAGTTGATGATGCTGATAGTGATAAACGTGGTGATATGCTTTTGCGCCTGGGTGCTGTATCGATTAATAATCACGGGGTAGCGGGTAAGGCTTGGGTGAGCATGACCAGTGATGGTGCTATCAAGCGCGGGGATCGCGTCAGCGTAAAGGGCGCATTATCTGAGGGTTTTGGCAGTTTTGCAGCAACAATGTACCGGGCAAAACTAATCAAAATCGAGCGGCCCCAGCCGGGCGACGTTGCACGGCAGGCACGGGATTGGTTTGCAACGAATATTCAGAGCGCAGTGAGAGAGCCGCAGGCGAGTTTGGGTTTGGGCTATTTGCTTGGTCAGCGTAGAGCACTGCCAGGGGATTTGCAGCAGGCGCTTGTCGTGACCGGTTTGACACATGTTGTTGTGGCAAGTGGATACAATTTGACAATTTTAGTCCGTCTGGCCAGGCGGTTGTTTGTAAAGGTATCAAAATATTTGGCGACGTTATCGGCAAGCGTCATGATCGTGGTGTTTGTGGCAATCACTGGTGCAAGTCCAAGCATGTCGCGAGCCGGTCTGATTGCGGGACTTAGTCTGGCCGCGTGGTATTATGGCCGCGCGTTTCACCCGTTGGTATTGCTGTCATTTGCGGCGGCGGTTACAGTGCTGATTGACCCGACGTATGCATGGAATGATTTGGGTTGGCAGTTAAGTTTTGCAGCATTTGCGGGTGTGCTCATTTTGGCACCACTTTTGCAGGCGTACTTTTTTGGCAACAAAAAACCGGGGACGATTCGGCAGATAATCGGAGAAACAGTAAGTGCAACGATCGTTACATTACCAATTTTGGTTCTGGCATTTGGTCAGTTTAGCAATGTAGCAATTATTGCAAACATGTTGGTGCTGCCGCTGGTGCCACTGGCGATGCTGCTGACATTTATTGCTGGTATTGGTGCAATTGTACTACCGGGTCTGGCTATGATTATTGGACTGCCCGCGGACAGCCTGTTGTCGTATATGATTGCGGTGATCCACTATTTTTCGGGCCTGTCATGGGCTCAAACAATAGTCACGATCCAGCCGTGGATGGCATGGGCGGCGTATGGCGTGATAATTGCTAGTTGTTTATATTTGTGGCGTGCGACGAACTATGATTTGAAGCAGGCGAATATTGTCGAGTAGAGAACTAAGACTCCTTGATTATTTCAGGATGTGCAAGGAGAAGCGAATGAAGCTGATCAAAGTAGGGTTTGATTTCTGGTGATAGGTTAACCTTGTCTATTTTTGCATCATACAACATCTTGGCTGTCACCTCGTCAACCTTCCAGCTATAGCCATCGTGGATGTATACCAACATAATTGGCATAATTTTGTCGAGCGCATAGACAAAACGCGACTCGCTATCGTCGCGTTTTTCGTACAATGCAATGGTTTTATATAGTTCTTCAAAATCACCCCACTCATGAGTAAGCTGGCTAAGTGCTTCCTTTTCGCGAGCTTCCTTTGTGGCTAGCTCAGCTGCGTCAGCATAAATAAATGTATCGCCTGCATGGACTTCAACAAAGTCATGAGCTAGTGCATAGCGAATCACTTTGTCACGATCAAGATCAGGGAACCAGCCGCACAAAAACCACGCTGTCACTGCCAGATTGTAACTGTGCTCGGTGTCGTTTTCATAAATAACAGCATCGTGGTGTTTACGATGGACCCTTCGTTCGACATGGCTAAACTGCAGCAATAGTTTTTGCAGTTCAATTAGTCGATGTATGTCGGGTTGCATGACGTTATTGTAGCAGACCCAGAACCTCTCAGTTGACATACTAAAAGCGAAGTGCAACCCTATTGTTCCTGCCATTGCAAAGAACAATAGGCGTGTAACGGTGTGTCGACTGAGAGGTTCTGTGTCTGCTAGAAGATCTATATGACATCTGTTATAATGTAATAAAATCGTACAAAAGCTAGTGGAGAACAGGACATGTCAGGACATAGCAAATGGTCGACTATTAAACGCGAAAAAGGCGCCAAAGACGCAAAACGTGGCGCTGTGTTTACCAGAATCGGTAACCAAATTGCGATTGCGGCGCGAAGTGGTACTGATCCGACAATGAATTCAGCATTGGCACTAGCGATTGAAAAGGCAAAACAGGCCAATATGCCAAACGCAAATATTCAGCGTGCAATTGACCGTGTTAATGACAAGAACGCAGCAGTACTGGAAGAAATTACCTATGAAGGAATGGGTCCGGGCGGGATTGGAATTATCATCGAAACAGCAACTGATAATAAAAACCGTACTTTTCCCGAGGTGCGCAATGCGCTAACAAAAAATGGCGGCCGAGTAGCAGATAGCGGTAGTGTGATGTTCCAGTTTGAACGCAAGGGGGTGATTCGTGTTGCTGCAACTGGTGAGGATGCGTTGCTGACAATCCTTGATGCTGGCGCTGAAGATGCGGTCGAGGAAGATGGTGAAATTATTGTCTATACTGACCAAAAAGATTTGGCAAAGGTTCGACGGGCAATTATCGATGCTAGTTTGAGCGTGACAGACGCTGAATTGCAATATGTCGCCAAGAACACGATTGAGGTTGACGATGCCGAGCAGGCCGCAAAGGTGCTAAAAGTACTGGATGCACTGGATGATCTTGACGATGTTGTCAATGTTCATACGAATGTCGATATTACAGCAGAAATTGAAACATAATTAATTTACATCACAATTTATTCACTGTATATTCTAAGAAATATGAAAACAGTGAGGGTTGTAGCCAGTATTTTGCTGGTTGTGAGTCAGTTGGCTATTGGTGTGAATGTACCGACAGCAAGGGCAGCGTCGATTGACGGATTGGTTCTTAGCCATGTAGTGTCCGGTGAAT
Organism: uncultured Candidatus Saccharibacteria bacterium; assembly: GCA_964502795.1. GTDB lineage: Bacteria > Patescibacteriota > Saccharimonadia > Saccharimonadales > Saccharimonadaceae > UBA2112. Next base: position 3,169 of record CAZCYG010000048.1, read on the forward strand.
CGGTAAGCAGCAGTTCTGAGCTAGTGGCTGTGTATAACAATGGCGTAACTGACATTGATATGACTGGTTATTGCATCAGGAATAAAAGCAATGCAACGGTTGCTTGTGTGCAGGCCGAGACAAATACGAATGTCTACATTCGATCACATAATTATCTGACATTTGCGTCGTCGGTATTTGCAACGAATCACGGTTATATACCAGACACCAGTTTTGTGTCATCAAACGCAATACAGGTTGGTGGCGATGTGATTTCCCTGATCGATCGGCAGGGTACCGAGATCGACAAGGTCACGTGGGGTACGTCGGGTGGCGGTATCGCGTCTGTAACAAATGGGACACTCATGCGAAAGACGAGCCCTAGCATATCGACACAACTGATTGACACGGATATCATGAGCAATGATTTTACATCAAATACGAATCTGTCATATCCTGCAAATGCATCATATGATATCGTGACGCTTGTTGATATATGTCCCAATATTCCGGACGTGCAACAGGTGATGCCAACGGGATATCTAGCTGACGAATATGGCCATTGTCAGCCAGATAGTTGTGTGAATATTCCTGGTCTGCAGGTAGACGTGCCAAACGGATATGACGGTGACTTAGTAGGCAATTGTTCGTTGCACGATGAATGTGATAATGTCGGTGGAATCCAGACAGCCATCCCGGATGCGATGGTTCGCGGTGATGGAAACACCTGTGTGTGGAATGTACCGCTACTTGTGTTAACCGAGATATTACCGAATGCGTTTGGCAGCGATAGCGGTAATGAATTTATCGAAGTGTATAATCCGACGAGCCAAACGATCGATTTAGGTTTGTATAGTATTAAAACGGGTATCGAGTCAGACAAAACATACGTGTTTCCGGTAGGAGCAACCATTGCGCCTGGCGAATATCGTGCGTTTAGCGATGCAACGATGAAATTTACATTGCTCAATACATCAAGCCGAGTTGTCTTGAGAGCCGTTGATGGATCAACAATGAGCGACACGGGTGTTTATACGTCACCCCAAGACGGTGAAAGCTGGGCGCTGATTAATGGCGTATGGCAGTATACAAATCAACCAACACCCGGTATGGCAAATATGGCGTCAGTTGAAAACACGCAGGCGGATACGACGGATACTGGGTTGGCGCCGTGTCCTACGGGCAAATATCGCAACCCTCTAACCAATCGTTGCCGCAATATTGAATCGGACGCATCAGTGCTGGCGACATGTGATGCGGACCAGTATCGTAATCCCGAAACAGGTCGATGCAAAAAAATTGCAGTTACATCATTGACGCCATGCAAAGAGAACCAATATCGTAGCGAGGAAACAAATCGTTGTCGGACAATTCAAGCCGCAAGCGTGCAAAAACCATGCAAAGAAAATCAGTATCGCAGTGAAGAGACGAACCGCTGTCGTAATTTACCAGCATCAACTGTACCGGATGCGGCATTCGCTGTGCAGCCCATTAAAGACACCGGCGTGGCATTTGTCGGGTGGTGGGCGCTTGGTGGTGTGATGGCAGTGGCTGTCGGGTACGCGGCGTGGGAATGGCGGCGCGAACTACAAGCTCAATTTGCACGAGTGTTCAGCCACTTCTCAAGTTCGAAATAGTATACTGTACGTATATGGAATTATCAGATAGACAAAACAAAGCAATTATTGGAATTATTGTTGTCGTATTGCTCGTCGCTGCAACGACCGCAGCTATCGTATGGAGTACTGGCAAATCAGAGGGCGACACATCGACTACAGCAACAGCGAGTGTTGCACCATCGACATCGTCATCGGTATCATCCAACACGTCAACTGAAACATCTTCGTCGACAACATTTAAAGACGGAACGTATAGCGCAACCGGTAGTTATCAAACACCTGGTGGGAGTGAATCAATTAGTGTCACGGTCATGCTGAGCAGTGGCGCGATCACGGACGTGAGCGTGACGCAACACGCAACGCGCGGCGAAGCAGAGGAATATCAATCTGCATTTGCCTCGGCATTCAAATCACAAGTTGTTGGCAAAAAAGTGAGTGACGTGTCGCTTAGCCGTGTTGCGGGATCATCCCTGACACCGATTGGATTTAACAATGCCATCGACGACATCGAACAACAAGCAGCGGCATAAGTGGCAATTCGACGCGATTGGTACGTCGTGGGTGATCGAGACAGAAAAACCGCTGGATGATTTAAAGGATATCATTACTGATAGGATCGAACAATTTGACCGGACGTATTCGCGGTTTCGCAATGATTCATTGGTGACGACTGTGTCAAAAAGGGCGGGAGAATATACGTTTCCTGATAACGCACAAAAATTAGTCGAGTATTACGCAGAGCTCTATGATCTGACCGAGGGCGCGGTATCACCATTGGTCGGCCAGATATTACAGGATGCTGGCTATGATAAAACGTATTCGTTGCAGTCACAAGGCGTGACAGTGGCTCCTGTATGGAATGATGTCATGGAATGGCACGACATGGTACTGCGCACCCATCAGCCGATATTGTTGGATTTTGGTGCAGCGGGTAAGGGCTATTTGGTTGATTTGCTGGGTGACATCTTGGAACAATCCGGTCACGCAAATTACGTTATCGATGCAAGTGGTGATATTCGCACACGTGGCTGGTTGCAAACGATCGGTCTGGAAAATCCCTATGATCCAACGATGGTTATTGGAACGGTTGAGATACAAAATGTCAGTCTGTGTGCATCAGCAGTGAATCGACGGGTGTGGGGGTCGTGGCATCACATTGTTGATCCGCGAAGCGCGCAGCCAGTACGGGATATTGTGGCGTCGTGGGTGATCGCACCGACGACGTTACAAGCAGACGGTCTGGCGACGGCACTGTTCTTTGTGCCGGGCACTGCTATAGCGGATCGCTCCGTAGCATATGTACGACTGCTCGCTGATGGGACGGTTGAACAGTCGCCCACATTCATGGGACAATTATTCATATGAATATAACTGATTGGATCGATGAACAGCTTGGTCGCATCACAATGTATCGGTTGGTACTATACGGATTAGTAACACTAACAATTGTGGCACTGCTATTGATGATCGTCGGTACTATAGGATATTCCCCGCTATTTTTTGCTACATCGGTGATTGTGTGTGGCGCGGCGGCGTATGGATCGAACCGTTTATTTGGATGGTTATTTGGTGTGAGACCTCACAGCGAATCGGCACTTATCACAGGTTTGATTCTCGCACTGCTCTTTATACCGCCAACTGCAGTTATTGGATTTGTCAAACTCGTACTGGTTGCCATTATTGCTATGGCGTCGAAATACATTATTGTTATCCGCGGACGACATATATTTAATCCAGCTGCGATTGCTATCGTTATTGCAAGTATCAGCGAACTGACGTTTGCAGGCTGGTGGATTGCGACGCCTGGCATGATCCCGGTAACAGTGATTGTTGCTGGACTGATTTTGTATCGGACAAGAAAACTGCGTCTGGGCATAGTGTTTGTTGGTGTCGCGGTTGGAGCCCTGGCACTGCGTGGTACTGATCCAGTGACGGCGATTGCATCATGGCCGCTACTATTCATCGCGGGTGTTATGTTGAGTGAGCCGCTAACACTACCGCCGCGTGCACATCAGCAGTATTTGGTTGCGGTGATTGTCGC
>CAZCYG010000049.1:0-6768 GCA_964502795.1 uncultured Candidatus Saccharibacteria bacterium
GCCGTGAATATACACCAGGGCAATTGCGGCCGTGACGGCTAGCAGAACGAGTGCAAAAGCATAGGAATGGACGCGTTGGTAGGTAAAGCCGAGCAGCAGCGGTGGGAGAAATCCCCCCAAACCACCAGCCGCGCCGACAATGCCCGTGACGCTACCCATTACTTCGGGCTTTGCCAGTTTGCCAACCAGCGCGAACACCGCGCCATTGGCGCAGCCAAGGACGAATGCCAAGGAAAGATACGCAACAGTTGTCTGCGGCTGGAGCGTCGGCTGGAATGCCACAAAGGCTGCCAGTGGCACAACACCGCAGAGTGCCAGCTGCACTACACGCTTGGCACCGACTTTATCGCTTAGCCAGCCGCCAACGGGTCGTGCAATCGTCGCGAGCAACACAAACCCAGCCGCGCGGGCTGCCGCATCGGTCAGTGATAGGCCGTAAGAAACTTTGAGTAGCACGGGTAAATAAACTCCAAACGCCACGAAAGCACCGAATGTGACGGCATAAACCGATGACAAATCCCACGTCAGTCGTAGTTTTGCGGCTGCAACCAGCTTGGCGGCCGAAGATCCCTTTGCTGGTTTCCAATCCGGCGCATTTTTACCCCAAAATACAAAGACTATCGCCATAAGCAGCAACAAACCAGCGACAATAACAAACGTCGTGTCACGACCAACAGTATTAGCGAGTCCAGGGGTTGCAAAGCCCGACAGTGCCGTTCCGGCATTGCCCATGCTATATACGCCCAGCACAAACCCGCGGCGCTGTGGAGGGAACCAGGCACTGATAAACGGAACGCCCACAACGAAGGCTGCCCCGCCAAACCCAAGGAAGATAGCTGTCACGACAAACTGCTGGTAATCAGCGGCAAAGGTGAGTGCAAACACAGGAATTGCCGTCAGCGCGCTAATGACTGCGAACAGCATCTTGCCGCCAAATTTGTCCGTCAGCATACCGAATCCAATACGACCCAAAGAGCCAACGATAACCGGCACGGCCAACAAAAATGACAGCATGACAGGGGTTAGTGAAAGCTCACTCGCGAGTTTTGCACCAAGCGGACTCAGCAGCGACCACGCCCAAAAATTTATGACAAGCGCCAGCGTGGCAATGCTCAGCGCAAAATATGCCCCGCGTATTGTTTTAGTCGGTTTTTGTTTTGGCATACACTATATTGACGCTTCCCAATCAAAGAACACTGTATCTTCGCGGTACCCACCGCGTCCTTGACCAATGTTTTCAAAACTCTCGACGAATTCAATTGACTCTATATATTTTGCCATTTTATACCCGTACTTCTTTTCGCACCGCAAACGAAGTGGCGCGCCGTATTCAATAGGAAGTGTTTTGCCGTTCATTTCGTAGGCAAGAATGGTTTGTTTGTCGTACATATCACTGACACGCAAACCCGAGTAGTATGCTTGGCCTTTGTCATCTATGTCATAACAATGGAACAGCACGTATTTGGCATTACTTTTTGGCTTGCAAAGCTGCATGACATCACTCATCGGCAAACCGCCCCATTCGGCAACGGCAGTCCAGCCTTGGATGCAGTTATGCTTGGTTATCTGGTCTTGCTTGCGCAGATCTTTAATATCTTCGAGCGACATTTCGATGGGATTATCGACTAGTCCGTAAACACTTAATTTCCAATCTTTGAAATCATTGGCTTTGAGTTTTTCATATTCTTCAGATTTTGGAGGATAGCCATTGACTCTAAAGAACGGTGAAATGTCTTTTTTTGTGTAGTGCTGATTAGACTTCATCCCGCCAAAAAATAGTCGAACGACAGGCGTATAAAACTTTGTAAGAATACGACGTAATCGTACTTGATCGCCAAGAGTAAAAAATGAAGCCCAAATGTTGAAGGCAACTAATAGAATAAGCGCCATCAAAAAGATCGTTAGAGCCAGAGCAAAATCTACATCAGTATTGCCAAGTGTAATGCGTTTCACACTGTCATAAAAGTGAAAACCAAGCGCCATCGTAATGTGAACAAGTATAAACAACGAAAACAAGACCATCGCAATAAAATGTAAGCTTCTCGCAACCTGACGTCGGCCACCAAACAGTTTAAGGAATCCAGGGTATTTTGCTACCAATGCAGGCGATAGAGCTAGTCCCGTGATAATAGCTAGTGGAGCCAATATGAATACAACCCCTGCGTATGTAAGTTGCTGTAAGGCGTTATAGGTCGCACCCTCTGCTGGTATATTTAGTGTTAAGTATTGATACATCGTATCTATGGCCCTAGAAAACACACCGAAATCCGTAGGTATCAAGCGCTGCCATTGTCCACTAAAGAACAAAAAGCCCATATAAATTAAACCCGTTACTACCCAGATGATAGCTATTGTAAAATGCCAGTGCCGAGCTGAGCCAAGGTTATGATTGCCGCCTGGCAGAGCAAGCTTACCTGGGTCTTCAGCCTCATCTAACGATGTCCAAAGCTTATCCTTGGGCATAATCTTCTTACCAAACCGCAACCAGTGATTGTCGTCTTTGGTATCGTCAGTCCAGTACAGTTTAGGGTGATCAAACAGAATTTGTATACCACTCCTAATGAGCAGTATCAAACAAAAGAGGTTTATTAAATGTAAAATTACGATAATTATTGGTAATTGTAGTGATTCCATACTTATAAATATAACGCTTATCCATTATTATTGGTAACACTACACAAATTAACAGATGTAAGCTAAGCTAAAGCGAGCCAATAATTAGGTGGTAGAATCACTTGGTTCGAATCTGGTTGCCGGAGCCAAGCATAAGCACTATGATGAAAGTCATGGTGTTTTTGTTTGGCGAGGTTTGTAACATTGACAAAACATAAGAAATTTGCTAAAATATACTTATGAAAAGTCCAGAATTGCTACTAATTGGCGGTAAGCCTTTTTCTGGTAAGTCTTCAATTTCCAAGTCGTTTGTAGAAGCGAATAGCGGCATTGTCGTAAAGCACCTTTCCATGGGTGACCGACTTAGGGCAATTAACAAGGGTGAAGTGACATCACGATATTCTGATGGCCTTGCAGCCGATACGAACGATCTAAAAGCTCACAATCCAATTGCGGATAAAGAGAAGCCTATTGGTGTATTCGAAGAGTTTATAGAGCAAGAACCGGCCGACCTATATATCCTCGACGCCTTCCCACGTTATCCTGATCGTCTGGATATATTCAAGCAGTCAGTCCAAGGAATGGGCGCAAAGATTCTTGCAGTATGTCTCGTGGATGTTCCTGACGAAGTTTCTCTTGATCGCAGTAAAGGCCGCGCAAAGCGCTACGATGATGTTGACGAAGACGATGCGTTTGTCAGAGGACGACTTAAAGATTTTGAAACTGGTGCGATGCCCGTACTTACGGCACTTTCACAAGACTATCCCTACTATGTCATTGATGGCACGCAGTCGATCGAATCGAGTGTTGCTGAGCTGAATAGAATCTATCAAGAAAACAAACCACATGATTCATAAAGTCCGTTTTCCTACGAATGATTTGATTTAATCACAGTTATAACATGCTCTATCGTTGTGAGCCAAAATAGAACCTAAAAAAGTTCAAGACCAGTCCTTGTGACTGGTCTTGATTAACCTCTGTTAAGATATCGGCAAATACCTTTAGCGAAACGATTTCTTTGAGATGATAGCGGGGGGTGCTCATGATCATCCCTGAGAAAGCGGTTCGAGACAGGTTTCTTCGCTAGATAGTGGGCTGCTAATGTTCAAGACCGACAAACTCTGAAAATAAATTGGCACTCTTGACATGCGGGTGCCAATTTGCTATATAAAAATATAGAAGCTTTTATGCTTCTCTGGAAACCATTAAATAATAATGATGAAAGGAGAGATGTATGAGCAATCTTGTAAGATGGGATCCATTTTCAGAGCTATCGGCCCTACAAAAACAATTCTTTGGTGACGATTGGGTATCACCAGTCAAGGGCATAAATATTCCAACCACGGATGTTTACACCAAGGACAATGAATTGGTGGTTGAAGCGCACTTGCCGAACTTTGAGCAGAGGGATATCAACATTCAAGTAGAGAATAATACTTTGGTTATTAGTGCTGAACGCCATGAGAAGGAGAAAGACAAAGATAAGAAGTATGTTGTGCGTGAGAGCTCGAGTAGTTTCTATCGTCGAGTTGCTTTACCGGAACGTGCAAATCCAGATAGTATCCAGGCAAATTTGGACGACGGTGTGCTGAGGGTCAATATTCCTCTCACGCCACTGCCTGAGCCAAAAAAGGTTGCGATTACTTCAGGTAGGAGGTAAGTAAATAAATATATGGCGGGGCTTACGGGCTCCGCCATATATTCGTGACCGACAAGCCGAGCCAAGGCATAATAGACGAAATCAGAACTGTTAATTCAGTTCTGATTTTTATACCCAGGATAGAGATTGAAACCATTCTTTTGTTATTATTAAGTCATGACACGCATTGAAAATCTTGAAGCGAAAATACGCTTGCTCTATGAAGCTAAAAATCCAAATAGGGCCGATTGGGCAGACTGGCTATATGACAAGCATGTTTTTATTGTTGCCGATAATGCCGTAATCCTAGCCGAGAGATACGGTGCTAATACTGAATACTCAAGAGCAGCTGCTATGCTGCACGATATTGCAGACGCAAAAATGAGTCGTTTTGCCGAAAGTCACGAGCAAGCAAGCTTAGATATATCTCGACGGCTTCTTGAAGAGTGCAAATACACGCCAGAAGAGATTGCACTGATTGTAGACGATGCGATTAAGTATCATAGTTGTCATGATGGAAATATTCCGAGTAGTATCGAAGGCAAAGTTCTTGCAACAGCAGATTCAATTGCTCACTTAGCGACAAACTTTTATGAGCTAGCGACTGCCGCTTTGGAAGGTGAGAAAACATCCGAACAGATAAATGAATGGGTCTTGAAGAAACTTGATAGAGATTTTCATAACAAAGTCCTTTTTGACGACATCAAAGACGAAGTTCGTCCAAACTACGAGAGTCTAAAGAGACAGTACTCTTAGTTATTTGAAAAGTCTCTTGTCTAATTACAGTTATAACTTCCTCTATGATTCTGAGCCATGAAAATCGTCAGACCATCTGGTCTGGCGTTTTTCATTGTCCCGCTCCTGAATCCGAACCACTGATTCGGCACAATGAACGAAGAGAAAGGAAAGTACGAGAGTGCGAGCGGACCGGTGATGCATACAAGCCTCTTGATTCTACGGCTATTTGTGATACCATAAGCATATAAAAGGTGAGTAAACAAACAGGAGAAGGCATAGGTGGACTTCGTAGTACTACGCGAAGAAGAATACGAAAAGTTCGTATTGTCGCATGAGCTTGGTAGCTTTGTGCAGTCGAGTGCCACGGCTAAACGCAGCCAGGCCGCTGGCTGGCAGACATACTTTGTGGGGGTACGGGGCGAGAGCGGCGAGGTAGCAGCTGCTGCTATGCTGACTGCCCGCGATGCTTTTAACAACTTGTCCATTTATGATATCGCAAATGGTCCGCTCATGGACTACGATAACCAAAAGCTCGTGGCGTTTTTCTTTGCCGAGCTCAATCATTTTCTTCGCCGCCGCAATGCCATGCGTGTGCGTATAAGCCCACCGCTGCTCATGAACCACCGCGACCGCGAAACAAACATACTGCAAGATGGCTATGATGGTACAAAATACATAGAAGCACTTAAAAGTGCTGGCCTCACGCATGTGAGCAGCCAAGCGACCGACAGTAATCCGCAAATGCAGCGTTGGTATGCGGCAAAGGATCTCAGCCGCTACAGCGACGCCAAGAGTCTTATTAATAGCTTTGATTACGAAGCTCGCCGTGCGATTGCCAAGGCGCAGCACCTTGGAGTTGTGGTGAAATCATACACCATTGATCAACTCGATGAATTCTACGATGTATTTGAGCACGCAAGTGCCAAGCGTGTGGCTGAGCTTCATGACAAACAATATTATCGCGATCTGGCAAAATCGTATGGCAAAAACATCCATTTTTGTGTGGCGCAGCTTGATTTTGATCGTCACGAAGCGCTACTCATGAAGCAACTTGGCGAGCTAACGACGCAGATCGCTAGCCTGAGCCCCAAAGCGCGCAACAAAGACAAGCTGCGCGAACTTAACGCCGCCAAAACAAAGGCACGTTATTGCAGGAGCAAGCTGGCGACTATAGGTGAACTACGCAAAGAGGGAAGCGTAGTGAATCTTGCGGGCGCAATATTTATACAGTATGGTCGTGAGTTAACGTACTTTACAGGACGATCATACGAAAAGTATGTGGCGTTTGGTGCACCGTATGTACTGCAGTGGCAGGCGCAGTATTATGCGATCAAAAACGGTATTACGCGCTTTAGTTTTCATACAACGCGCGGTAATTTCAGTGGCAATCCAAAGCAGCATGGGGCATTTCGCTTCAAAAAAGGACTTGGTGCCATTGTAGAAGAGCGAATTGGCTATTTCGAGATGTACCCATATGCGAGCAAGTCGAACCTACTTGCGACAGGACGCGGTGGCGCGACCATGATGCAACGTGCGCGTATGCGTCAGTTTGTAGTGCCCGAGCGTACGGCATCTCGTGGACGGCTAGTGACGGCAAGTGTGATTGCCTAATACGCCATATATAGATCAGTAAAATATATGACAGCCTCAACTAGTTGGCTGGGGTAGTATAAATCGTGCAGTTCCTCGAGCGCTAGGAGAAGATGTTGTTTTCAGAAAGTAGACAATGTTGTCATACCCATGGCGATGGTCGTCGATGCATTGGTGAGCGTATGTGG
>CAZCYG010000050.1:0-6754 GCA_964502795.1 uncultured Candidatus Saccharibacteria bacterium
ATCCAGTGATCTGCTATTTGCAGCAACAATTTCGTCAGGATGATGAACAGCTACTAGGTATATTAGATGCACTGAGAGCGGGTGATATTCGCCGTCATCATGCAGAGATGTTGCTTGAAAGAGCGGACGTCGAATTGCCCGACGGTGATTTGACCGAACTGCATACCACGAATATCGATGTGGATAGGATCAACCAGGCAAAGCTGGACGAACTGGAGGGTGACGAATATACGTATAGTCAGTCGACGACAGGGTCTGCTAATTATGTTGAGTCATTGCAGCGGTCGGTGCTTGCGCCAGCCGAGCTAAAGCTCAAGGAGGGTGCGCTTGTCATGGCGGTCAAAAATGCGGCCGATCGCAAATACGCCAATGGCAGTCTTGGTGTCGTGACTGATTTTGATGTGTTGACAGATTATCCGATCGTGACGTTTCGCAGCGGCAAAGTGATCACGATGATGCCAGACACGTGGGAACAGCGTGATGGCGACAAAAAACGGGCCAGTATTACGCAAATACCGCTACGTCTGGCGTGGGCAATCACCGTGCATAAATCCCAGGGCATGACACTTGATGCAGCACGGATTGATCTGAGTCGGGCGTTTGTCGAAGGTATGGGCTATGTGGCGCTCAGCCGTGTCAAAAACCTTGCTAACTTGTATCTTGGTGGCCTGAATCGTATGGCTCTTCGTGTAAGTGAAGACGCCATTCAGATAAACGATCGATTGCAAGCAAAGTCAGCCGATGACGCGAAGCGATTTGCTCATCTGCAAAAGAATGCTGAAAAACGTGCTAAAAATCCAGAGCCAGTAAAGAGTAAAAAATCCGGCGGTAGCACTAGCTGGCGGGAAAAGATCGCCAAAATGCGCGAGACATACCCCAAAGCCTACATGTCATGGGAAAAGTCGGATGACGATATATTGAAGCAGGATTTTCAAAACGGCGTTAGTATTCGTGAACTGAGCAAAAAACTTGGCCGCCACGAAGGCAGTATAAAGATGCGACTACAGAAGCATTTTGGCGAAGATGTTGTGGTATTATAACTGATATGGAACAACAGGAGCAATCTATGGACACGCATGAACAAATGGACGAACGATTGCATACGATGATTATTGCTGTAAAAGCTGCTGGCGACTATATGCTGCAATCTAATGAGCGTGAGCATACAGAAAAAACAAACGTGCGAGACTTTGTGACCGTTGCAGATATCAAAGCGCAAAACATTGTGTTTAAGATGCTTGGCGATGCTTTTCCGGGTACTGTGGTTCTCTCTGAAGAATTAAGTGAAGAAGAGCGCGAGCCATTGAAAGATCAAAATTTTTCTGGCTTTGTGATTGACCCAATTGATGGCACGTACAATTTCAAACGAGGTATGCGTGAATCTGGTATATCTCTCGGTCTAGTAGAAAATGGTGAAATTGTTATGGCGGCGGTCTATGATCCCTACAAAGATGAACTGTTCTACGCAGAAAAAGGCAAGGGTGCCTATCTGAACGGAGAGCGAATATCGGTTAATCCTGATTATGCTGGATTGAATGGGGCGAGTGTTGCAACCAGTAACGGGTACGATGGTGATGCATTTGATAGAAACATTTCTCGTCATGGGAAAATCCGCGAACTAACCGGCAATACGCCATGGACAACTATTCAGGGGAGTGCAGTGTTGGTTATGACATGGGTAGCGTGCGGAAGAATCGATGCGTTTCATCATAACGGTTTGAAACCGTGGGACAACGCTGCGGCGTTTTTGATTGTGCGCGAAGCGGGCGGAGTGGTGCAGACATTGACTGGCGATGAAGCGCTATTTACGTCACCAACTGTCCTGATGGTCACACCTGATGCGGTGCGTGATCTTCGAGAAGTATTTAATCAGATTGACCCAGCGCTACTAGCGTAATTTTATTTCAACTTGACGATTTTCAGACTGCCGTCCGTTGTAAAGATAGTGCGGAATGATTGGCCGCGAAACCGGAACTGCTCGCCTGGATCACTGGTCTCGACATTACGGATGAGTTTTGCGTTCCTGAGCGTTTGTATGATGAAATCACGTTCCTCGTTGGCGTCGTGTTTGACGCCATGAGTGATACTACCAGTTCGCCAACGGATGTCAAACGGCTTAAAATCGTATGTTGCTGCACCAATCCAAACCTGCCGTTCAATACCCAGCCACTTTGTCAGTCGTTCACTCCAAAAAGCAAAGTGCCCTCGATCATGTTTGTGTGATTCTGGAGGTTCAAGTCGCCAAAAACGTACATGATGTCGTGTGCGCGGACTCATCGCACTATTTGTTGGTATTTGAAAGGCAATGTCGTGTCGACGATTGAATAAGTAGAGTATGCTGACCGGTGATGTAGGGTAGGAGCGGTTGAATAGAAGCGCCCATGCTTCATGAATACTGTTTCTGAGAGTGTTTGGGTCGGCTTCGTACCATCCTGCGCGCTTCATGGCATGTCGTAATTCGTTTTTGTCCTTGGCAATGATTGCAATGTTGACAGGATCGGACGCCCAGCCATCACCGTAGGTTGCATAGAGCGGAATATGATCATGTTCAACAAGGAGATGGTATAGCCTGAATAATGATGGAATGACAATGTATCCCATGAGACAGTAAATGGCGAGCAGTGCAAAGAACACGGCGATACGGCTGTTTGAATCAGGCCAAATGGCGCTAACTATGATGATGAGAGATGCGATACCAAGCAAAAGGATGACTGCTCGCCACATCCACCGAAGAATAAAACGTATCATAACCAGCCTATTATACGACAAACCTGTAAAAGTCGAAGACAACAAGGCATCAGTCTTGGCTGGCTTTTCCTGTATAATAGCAGGAATGAAAGATTTGTTCGTTGATTCTGACCGCAAAATTGTTGTTATTGGTGGCGGGACGGGCAGCTTCACACTCCTCAGTGCGCTAAAGGACTATTCGGGGCATTTGGCGGCGATCGTCAATATGGTTGATGATGGCGGTAGTACGGGTGTGCTGCGTGACGAACTGGGTGCATTGCCACCTGGTGATGTACGTCAGTGTCTGGTTGCGCTCAGTAGTTCGCCCAAAATCAGAGACCTATTTGACTATCGTTTTGACGAAGGGACATTTCAGGGACATGCGTTTGGCAATATTTTGTTGAGTGCGCTCGAAAAAATGACTGGTAATTTCACCGAAGCAGTCGAGACGGCATCGGAGATCCTCAATGTGCGGGGGACTGTCATTCCCGCGACATTGGACGATGTCCGATTAAAGATGGAATGGCCAAATGCAACGATCACGCTGCACGGCGAGCGAGAGATAGACGCTAATTACTTTCGTAACGATCCGCGAGTAGCCACACTGTCACTTGTCCCTAATGCTCAGGCGAATCCACTGGCTATCGACGCCATTAAACAGGCAAAATTGATTGTCATCGCGCCAGGCGATCTCTACACGTCACTGGGGCCACTGTTGGTGATTGATGAAATTGGCAAAGCACTTGTCGAAACGAATGCGGCAGTTGCCTATGTTGCGAATCTGGTAACCAAGCGCGGTCAAACTGACGGATTTGCAGTGAGCCATCATGCTGCCGAAATCGAACGTTTTGCGGGACGGCCCATACTTGATTATGTGCTGTATAACAAACAGGTCCCATCAGGGGAACTGGCGGATAAATATCGTGATACTGAAGGGGCATTCGCGGTCAAAGTTGATGCCGACGATATAGAGAAAGAACATTATCAGGCAATTGGTGGTGATTTCCTGGGCGAAGTCGCTACTGCACATGCTAACGAAGCTGCGAAAGTGACTCGTTCCTACATTCGCCATGACCCTCATGCGGTGGCAGATGCTATAATTAAGCTATATGACCGAATTGACGCCAAAAGATAGTACATTTTACATTCTAGATTTTGATCGAACTTTAGCTGATTCGGACAAGCTACTCGAAGTGTTCATTGAGGTAGCCGAGGAGCATTCGGCAATCTCGCGCGAACAGATCGAAAAGGCGGATCGAGATGTCAAACTGCGCGGCGATTCATTTGACACTGCCAGTTATGTGCGTGATCATCTTGTTATTGCGGACGATGGACAGTCTGAGGAATGGGACAAGATGCTGAAACAATTTATCCATGAATGTCGATCACTCAACATGCTGCTACCAGGTGCGTCCGAACTACTAGGTCTTCTCGCAACTAGAGGTGACCGGTATGGCATTTTAACCTATGGCAATCCACTATGGCAGGGTATTAAACTCACGGCAGCAGGGTTTAATCACGTTGATCATATCGTGACGGACCGAAAGGAAAAAAGTTTGTTTATAAAAAAGTGGCAACAGGCGGATGGATCATTTGCGATTCCGCATGAATTTGGCGGCGGTACTACTGCCAGTATCGTGATGATCGACGACAAAGCCGTCAGTTTTGACGGGTTTCCCGGAGCGCCTTCGATAGGGTATTGGGTGGTTGATAAGGGCAATATGCTGCCGTCGCAACAAGGTGCGGTACCCGAAAATGTTAATTGGTATCCGGACCTAACAGAGCTAGTTGCAGATTTGTAAGCGAAAGAATCTACCAGCATAATATTGACAAACCATAAACACTATGCTAAAATAGAATTATGGTAAAGAAAACAAAAAAACCACAAGAAACGACGGATGCAGCAGTTATTGCAGTCAACCCTTTGACACATGATTTTGTTTTGTCGCTGCTGATTGTATCGCTGGTTGTAAATCTGTATGTACTTGTTGCATGGGTCGCACTACAGATAACGACAGCCTATGATTCTGAAGTCGCCATGTTTCTGTTTACTCGATAGGGGGGCTTGTCCTCCCTGCATATGTCGGGAATGAACCTGACATAGGCACTTTCACCCCCAAAGGCGGCTTTGCCGCTTTTTGCGTGTTAACAGATGCTGAAATCTGATGTACTCATGTTATCCACAGAATTGTGGATAAAGTGCCATTTTTGTATAAAAAGTCAAAATTGGGGGTTGTAGTGGGTAAAAGTGGGTAGTATGATGAACTCAGTGGCAATCACAAAAACAAACACCACCACTTAAAAATTAAATCAGCTCCACCTCTGGGAAGGAACACGGTGTCTACTGTAGACTATTTTGAACGCAAACTTGATGATAAGCGTCGTTTGACGATACCATCTGAATTGCGTGATGAGTTTGCAAGTGGCGTTGTTCTGACACGAGGTTTTGGCGACTATCTGCATATGTACCCACAGGCAACGTGGGATAACGATGTAGAGCCAGAACTGGCGGGGAATATTCTGGATGAGCGCACTGCGGACATCAATGTACGATTCCGTCGTGGCAAAACCAGTGCTTCACTTGATGTAAAACAGGGGAGGGTGACTATAGAGCAGCATTTGCTGGATTATGCAGGTATTGATCGCGAATTGATCGCGGTACGTGCCGGAGCATACTGGCGAGTGATGCGCCCCGGTAGACCGGATTAGCTGATATAATTTGCCGTTTTGCCCTTTGACAATTCAAAACTCTCGAGATCAACTATCTGGTAACAGTGCGTGGAAAGCCGTGGAAACCACAATTTAGTGAAAAAAGATCCACAGTACCTTCCTCAAAAACACACCTCCCAAAAAACTCCACCTCACAACACATAAGTCTCTCAATCGATACCATCTATGGATTACACAGTAATACATCGGTATCGACACTTATATACAAAAACAAACACACACCAAAAACAGACAGCGCTGTTATCAGGTAGGTGATCTCGAGTTTAAAAGCATCAATTCGGCGCATTGCGTCGTTGTCCTGTTCCAGTGCTCGCTTGACGTATGTTTCATACGTCTTCGCTGTGCGCTTCACGGACGCCTTGCACTGCATCCGAATATGACTGCTTTTAAACAGCTCTCCTGCAATACCTGAGTGGTATAGTAGAAGAGTGAGTAAAAGCACACCACCACATCATGAATTACACGTTCCAGTTCTTTTGAATGCAACGCTTGATTTGCTTGATCCGCAACAGGGCGAGACCTATCTCGATCTGACTGTAGGGTATGGCGGACATGCGAGCGCATTTATTGGCAGGACGGGTAATCCACAAGGTGCTACATTGGTTGATCGCGATGACTACGCAATTTCACATTTGTCGAAATTTGCGAAGCAGGGCGCTCGACTACTGCATACTGATTTTGTCACTGCCGCCCGGCAGCTGGCTGACGAAGGAGCGCAGTTTGATATTGTACTGATTGATTTGGGGGTGTCGTCACCACAGCTCGATCAGGGCGAACGAGGGTTTTCTTTTAAAAACAGTGGTCCATTGGATATGCGTATGGATCGTCGGCAAGAACAGACGGCAGAAATGCTGGTAAATACTGCGAAAGTCGAAGATCTGACGCGAATCATCCGTGATTATGGCGAAGAATCGCTAGGGCACGCAAAGCGGATTGCGCAGGCAATCAAGAAAGCTCGTCCATTGCATACCACAAAAGAACTCGCCGATCTGATCGCGCACGAAACTCGTGGCAAATGGGGTAAAATCCACCCGGCCACGCGCACATTTCAAGCACTGCGTATAGCGGTCAACCAAGAGCTGAAGCAGGTTGAAGAGATACTGCCACTACTGCCAAAACTACTGAAAAAAACCGGCAGGGTAGGGATCATCAGCTTTCACAGCCTGGAAGATCGACTAGTCAAACGGTACTTTGCCGAACAAGCGGCCGCGGGTTACGAAGCCGAGCTGCAGATACTTACGAAAAAGCCGTTTGACGGTGCCACATATGACGTTCACAATCCGCGTTCGCGCAGCAG
>CAZCYG010000051.1:0-6549 GCA_964502795.1 uncultured Candidatus Saccharibacteria bacterium
CGCCCCCGGCCGAGGTGGTGCAGGCCGCGCAATCTCTTCAGTACAGACGGCGTCCCCGATTGGTCGATGAGACCGATGCCGCCGATCTGGAGCATGCTCCCGGCGGCTGCGGCGAGACACTCTTCTCCGGTGAAGTAGTCGGCGACAGCACTCACGTGTTGAACGTGGATCCCTACTACAAACCGCTTGAGGTGCCTGTCTTCAATCAGTGATCCAACGTGTGCGCGGCGCCGGGCCCTCCCGGTGCTGCGCACACGCGGGCGTCTTGCTTGCCGCTTTCAATGATCGTTACTCTCTTCGCAAACGCCATCGATGGCGTTTTTTGTTGTCTGAATGACAATTGATTATGGTACTATTAGGATAAGCTTTTCATAAACACGAGGTAGAAAAAAGGGTATGGAAGAAATCAAACAGGCGCTGGCGCAGCATAAATTTAGTGGTGAAATAGAGGACTCGGCGGAGACGTTAGAGCTATACTCGCATG
Source organism: uncultured Candidatus Saccharibacteria bacterium (assembly GCA_964502795.1). GTDB lineage: Bacteria > Patescibacteriota > Saccharimonadia > Saccharimonadales > Saccharimonadaceae > UBA2112. Next base: position 485 of record CAZCYG010000051.1, read on the forward strand.
ATGCGAGTATGTTCGAGCTAAAACCCAAGCTGGTGATTGCACCCAAGTCGGCTGCCGACGTAGCTGCTGCGGTGAAAATCGTTGCTGAACGTAAAGCGCATGACCCTCACCTATCGCTCACTGCTCGTAGCGCTGGAACGGATATGAGCGGAGGCGCGATCAATGACTCTATAATCATTGATTTTAAACGTCACTTTACAGAAATCGGAAATATCGGCAAAGAGGCAGCTCGGGTTCAACCAGGGGTACTGTTTCGCGATTTTGATGCCGAAGCAAAGAAAAAAGGCGTTCTTATGCCAACCTACCCTGCCTCGCGTGATCTCTGTTCGGTAGGAGGTATGGTCAACAATAATGCCGGCGGTGAAAAATCGATTGAGTTTGGCAAAGTTGAAAATTTTGTCAATGAGCTTAAGTTTGTTTTTGCGGACGGGGTTGAACGTACGGTTAAGCCACTCCACAAGAAGGAACTCGAGAAAAAAATCGCGCAAAAAGATTTCGAGGGAAAAGTCTACAGGGAGTTGTATGAGCTTATTGAGAAGCATTACGATCAAATTAAGGCCGCAAAACCAAAAGTAAGTAAAGACTCGACTGGTTACCACCTATGGAATGTGTGGGACAGAGAAACGGGCATTTTTGATTTAACTCAGGTTATAACTGGAGCGCAGGGTACTTTGGGTTTTGTGACAGACATAGAGTTTCGGGTTGTCAAGGCGCGATCAGACGAAGGCCTTCTTGTCATGTTTTTGAAAGACATTAATCATTTACCCGAGCTTATTAATATCGTTGTCGATAAAAAGCCTTCACGGTTCGAATCTTTCGACGACAATACGCTTTGGCTGTCGCTGCGGTTCATGCCTAGCTTCCTTAAACTTTTGGGTCCAGCTAAGTTCATACGACTATTGTTCAGCCTCATACCAGATGGTTTCATGCTTTTGAAAGGTCTTCCTCGACTCATCCTCATGGTATCAATCAAAGGCCATAGCACCGAAGAGGTGGCCCAGCGCGTGCATGCTCTGCATATGGAGCTCAAGGGACGTGCCAACGAACTAGGTATCAGTGCTTTTGAAGAGTTGCCTCGCGATGTTCAGGGTGAAAAATTCTGGGTAATGCGTCGTTATAGTTTTCAAATACTTCGTAGCAAGGTGAAAGACAAACACACGGCTCCATTTATCGATGATCTTATCGTGAATCCTGAGCACCTGCCTGATTTCCTACCGAAGATCCGTAAGATTATCAAAAAATATAAGCTGTTTGCTACGATTGCAGGACACATGGGTGACGGTAATTTCCATATCATCCCACTGATGAATATCGAGAAAAAGTCCGAACGAAAGAAACTTCTGCCTGCAATGAAGGAAGTAAACAGCCTTATCCTAAAATACGGCGGGAGCTTGAGCGGTGAACACAACGACGGTTTGGTGCGCGGCCCGTGGTTGGAGCAAATGTACGGCAAAGATATGGTGCATCTGTTCCGCGAAACAAAAAATATCTTTGATCCGCAGCATATCTTTAATCCTCATAAAAAAGCCAACGCTTCGTGGGATTACAGCTATTCGCATATACGTGAAAACTTTGACGAGCTCGCCAAGCCAAACTTTCCCAAGTAGATTATGAAAGTCTACGTAGCCCGTCATGCACAGGCTGAGCATAACCTCGCTGATGTGTTTCATGATGCGACTATACCCAATGATGTGTCGTTGACAAGTTTGGGTATCAAACAAGCAGAAAAGCTTGCACGAAAGCTTGCGGACACACAAATTGACGTCATGTACGTGTCTGAGCTACGTCGCACTTTGCAAACCGCACAGATCGTCAATAGATTTCACAACGCACCTATCGTCGAAAATTCACTTTTGAATGACATAGTGTCTGGAATTGCAGGCAAACCCGTCGCTGCGTTTAGACAAATGATCTACGCATCGTCAGATCCATGGAGTGCAAAATTTGAGGGTGGTGAGTCGTTCGAGGATGAAAAGAGACGTATGGTCAGGTTTCTCGATTTTCTTCGTACTCAGAATAACGAAAGTGCATTTATAGTCACCAGTGGTGGAATTGCAAATATTGTGTACGGCATTGTCCATAACCTAAGTAACGACGATACGTTCAACAGGGACATACCAAATGTAGATGTGTTTGAATTCGAACTGGATGTAATTTGAGCAAGAAATAGACAACTTATAGCGGAGCTATAGCTACTCGCATATCCGCGTTCACTTTTAGTGACGAGTACTACGCGTAACTTTGATCTAATCGCTTAGCATTTCACTGAGGAGTGCGGAAACGCCATAGACACTGGCGTATGCCTTGGCGCGTTCTACCGTTTCCTTCGTTCATCTGAAAATTCTTTAGCAATCTCGATTTCTCCGCTGTTGGCGGCTTCGGACCATGCTTGTTCCAGTTTAGATTCCGGCATTTCGTACTCCTCGTTTCTGCTGATTATAGCAGAAGTGCCTTATAGTGTTTTCGGTCAAGATGCTGTATTGTCTCGTCAATTGATCTTTTGTATAGCGACGACATCCGTGACAACACTTGCCTGACTGTTCGAAAAGTACAGATTCACGACATCACCTTTTTTGAAATCGGTTGGATTTATTTTTTTGCAGTCATTGTTGTACAAGGTTGTCTGATTACCGTAGCTGACCAAAAAGTCATCCATGTAGTTCGAGTATGTACTGAGCCCTCGGGTAGCGAGCGTGGCGGATTGCATGCTTTGTCCAAATGATTCAAATTCGTAAAAAACATCATCAGTATAGAGACTATTGTTGACAGTGATATTACATGACGTGCGCGCATTGCTTACTTTTCCAGAGGACATGTCATCGAGGAGTATTGTGCCATATTCTACTTTGCGTTCGCTTGCAGTATTTTTGTAAGGATAGTCCTTGTCTTTCACTTTTTCTGTAATTGATGTCGTGTCGTCCGATTCGGTTGTTTGCGAGGTTTCGTTGTGATCATAGCTGGTTGTGTCATAGCCACTCATACTACTACGGTTTGCGAGCGCTACCATCATTATAAATATAGCTGGCAGTCCAAAAAACAGAACGATAAATGCAAGCACGATATCCCAGCCGGATTTGACTGAAGGTAGCGATTTAACCTCTGGATGTTTAAAGATATAGATACGATGGAATACCGTAGTGAGTACTGATGCAGTTGCGAGCAAAATAGCGGTAGCGGCCATTGTCCGATAGTACAGGTCAGGTAACGTAGTCGGGTAATGAGTAAGGGTTGACGGGATTAAAAGCGTATACAGGAATGCTGTAAATCCAATCGCTGTCCGACTAACAATACGCGTTGGTTTGTCGAGAAGGTTTCCCCCGACTCTGAGTAGCAGTTGTGACCACAGGCTGGCACAGAATGTATAAAAGTATATGGCATACAAATCACCGATGATTTGACCAGTTAGGACGTCCCATATAGACAGAGTCGAGGTGATGAAGCTTGCGACCGTGATAAAGATCAGGGTATTAATGAGGAAACCGCCACTTGGTTTTTCACTTTTAGTGTTGATTGATATTAATAGTAGTGCGACAAGCGTATGAATGACCATGGATACGGTTGTGCCAAGCGCCCGTGATACGGTTGAGTTGAATTCACCAATAAGGACTGCAACGACAGATATTAATGCCGAAATGACAAGGCCACCTACTAATGTGTAGAGAAAATATTTATTGAGATTAAATTTAACCATCGAAGTTTCTGGCGATGCTGGCGGCTGAGTCGCGTCAGGTGTTGTCGTGGTATCAGATTGCTCGGGTGGTCGATCAACGCTAGATACGGTGGTTTCATGGTTGTCATTTGTCTGTTCGTCGTTGCTATGAACGAGACTATCGTAGCGTTCTTCTAAACCGTCGTCTTTTTGTTGGTCGTCCCCGGTGTCTTTATCCATGCCCCTTACCCCTCGCATATGCGTATAATGATCATTGTCGCTATTGTACCATTAGCATAATAAAAAAATAAGGCACTCTTTGCAGGTGCCTTATTTTGACTGCGCGCGATTAGTCGACAACTTCGACGCCCATACTGCGAGCGGTGCCAGCGATGGTTTTGACTGCGCCGTCTAGGTCGATAGCGTTGAGCTGATCCATCTTGGTTTTGGCGATTTCTTCGAGCTGTGCACGAGTAATCTTGCCAACTTTTTCGACATGTGGTTTGCCGCTGCCCTTTTTGATGCCAATTGCGGCGCGGATCGCGTCGTCAACTGGCTGGCCAAGGCTCTTCCAGGTAAACGTACGATCTTCGTACACCTTGATGTGGACGATGACGTCTTTGCCCATGTCACCTTTGGTTGCATCATTAAATGGATTGATGAAATCCATCATATTGAGACCCCACTGACCAAGTGTTGAGCCAACTGGAGGACCTGCGGTCGCGCGACCAGCAGGAATACGTAATTTTAGATTACCAATAACTTGTTTTGCCATAACAAAATTCTCCGAATTTTTAGTAGATGGTAAATGGTAGATGTAAATAGGAAATGTGTTGGGATTGAAGCTCCCCAACTACTATTTACGAACTACTATCTCCTGCAGCTCTGCTGCCTACGTGCGTAACTAGTAAATTATAGCATTGATTAGCGCTACTGGCAATATAATAATTGAAATTAAATATAAATTATGATATAATAAGGCATATATGATACTTGTGAATCCAGAAACGTATCGGCGGCTTGGCGAATCCATGATTCCTGTCGCGGAATCATGGATTCCAACTGATTACCAGTCAAAGCGCAATCCCGGCACGCTTGATCGTTTTCACGAGACAGTTGGTGCAGTATACCGCTCGGTGATACGTAATGACCCTGCTCTTCCTGTCGAATGGGCAAAGAATAAAGGCGTTACCGATGCTATGGAAGTGTTCACGGCGCTGAGCTTTATGAAAGCGGCAACGTCCGGATATACGGGTCAACCCAAGGAACACTTGAATGACACCATGTATTCTAGTGACGGTCTTGGCTATGCAACGAAATTAGCAATCGGCAATAGTATTATCGCGGGGCGGACCGAATTTGATTTTTCGCTGTCAAATCATCATGCTATCTATCCTGGCGATTATCAAATTACGAGTGGCAACGTTACGATGATCGATGGAAAATTGGTTATTCCAACATTTGATTCAGTGCGGCTGAGACATACAGAAGCCGCGAAGGAAAAAGGACTTGATACAAATCATCAATGTCCGGCGCTGCTCCATCGAGCGTTTCCTATTATCTATAGAGCTGTTAACATATTTGCCGTTAACTCTGGCATGGCGAGTGACGCCTACGACCGCTTCGCTGACATGAGAGCATATTAGACAGATTGCGGTGCAAGTACTGGTGTGTCGCAGTGAGTAAAGGTAGGAGTCTCTACTTGTGGCGCGATCGACTCTGCTGTATCTGGCGTTGTTGTGGCGCGTCGATGCAATATGTTCTCTAGCCATGCGGTTGCCTCAAGTACTTGCGTGCCTGTCTCTCGTAGTCTTGCGAGGACCTGCTCGTCGGTTAGTCCGTTACGCCGCCCGTTATCTCCTTCTATAGCCATGCTGGCAACTCCATTAAGAGCGGATGTGGCTCTCTGGAGATTGCGAGCAAGCTCGTCAAGTGTTTGCCCTACTGGGTTGATGGGGGGTATTTCTGCTCCGGTTTTCATAGTATTTCCTTAAAAAAACGAGCCCAACTGGGCTCGTAATGATCATTAAACTTTTTTGACCTGCAATGCGTCGAGTTCGACTGGCGTGTCGCGGCCGAACATACTGACCATGACGCGGATTTTGCCTTTTTGGGTGTCGATCTCACTGATAGCACCGTCGAAACCTTTGAACGGACCATCAGTGATGCTGACCACTTCGCCTTCGGCAAAGTCAATGTGGTGTTTTGGATCTTCCACGCCCATGCGTTTTTTGATTTTGGCAATTTCGTGATCAGAGACGGGCGTTGGTTCTGTTCCGCTGCCGACAAATCCGGTAACGCCAGGCGTGTTGCGGACGATATACCACGTTTCGTCAGTTCGTTTCATCTCGACCAGCACATAGCCTTGGAAAATCTTGGTCTCGACAACTTTGCGTTTGCCGTTTTTGATCTGAAT
>CAZCYG010000052.1:0-6516 GCA_964502795.1 uncultured Candidatus Saccharibacteria bacterium
ATCGCCACTATTTTCGTACTCGTTAGTATGTCTGTTGGATTACAACAAGCAGTTTTTCCTTGATTCGCTGAGTAACCTGACGTTTGACGGCTCATCGATCCGCGGATTCTCAGAACTGCACGAGTCAGATTTGCGATTAGTTGTTGACTGGACCAGTATTACATTTTTGCCGTCAGACATCTTTGGTCCCGGCAAAGTATTGGTGTTCGCCAATATCTGTGGGCGCGATTTAACCCCATACGAATCAGATTTTCGTGGACGCCTGCAGCAATACGCCGCAACCATCAAAAAAAAGGATGGACTGGAAGCATTCATGGCGCCAGAAATCGAAGGTTTTCTGATGGAAGGCGTCGACGCGGAACAAAAATTCGACAGTAATGTTGGCTTTAGCCTGACCAGCACGGGTGGCTACTATCACTCGCTGCCGCTCGACGTGCTGCGCCAGTTCATCGACCGCACCGCCGAAGCGATCCGCGCCATGGGATTCAAAAACGAAAAAGATCATGCCGAAGTGGCGCCGTCACAGTTTGAAATCAATTTCAGCTATACCGACGTTGTTCGCGCCTGCGACCAGATCCTGATATACAAACTCGTCTGTCGTCAGGTCGCCGAACAAATGGGCATGACCGCGACATTCCTGCCAAAACCACGCCAAAACATCAACGGCTGCGGCATGCACACCAATCTGTCGCTTGCCAAAAACGGCAAAAATATCTTCTACGACCCCAAGGGTGACGAAGGGCTCAGCAAAGTAGGGTGGGAGTTCGTCGGACGTCTATTGAATCGTGCACCAGAACTCTGCCTGACATTTAACAGCAGCGTCAACGCTTACCGACGGCTCGACCCCAACTTTGAAGCGCCAAACCAAATCAAAGTCAGCGGCAGCGACCGCGGTTCGATGATCCGCATACCACTAGCCAACGAAAAAACCGCCCGCATCGAAGTCCGCTCTGTCGCGCCAGACTCCAACCCCTATTTAGCACTGTATGCCATCATCAAAACAGGCATCGAGGACGTGTCACCAAAAGACGACAAGGCCGACAAACGCCCACGCCTGCGCTTTTTGCCTGGCACCATTGGCGACGCCATCCGCATATTCAAAGCCAGCGATTACATGACCACACTGCTGGGCGAAAGCGCCAAGGGCAAATACGTCGACTGGAAAGTCGAAGTCGCCAACCGCAACCCGCGCGAACTCGGGACGAAAGTCAAGGGCACCGAAGTGCTGTTTCACCATGAGGTGACAAACCAGTATTTGTGGAATCAATTCTAAGCGCAGCTATTGTTTTATAGTAAATAATATGATATAGTAAAAATATGAGCGAATTCCTGCCAGGAGAGCAACCTTCTACGGCGAACGCACACATCGCATCTGAGCCAAAATACGCAGATCAGTTAACGACGCCAGAACTTTTCTGTGAAATTATTGACGACGCGAGTCTCGGAGGTAAAGAATATTCACTCCATACTGATGGTAGCATGTACCGCTCGGTGTCCTGGGAATTGAGCGATGGCAGTTATGCGCATGCCATACGCATGTTTAGCAGGAGATCATTTTTCTTGCTAGGGAGCGACGTGTTCGTCATGCAGGCATTCGGCGAATCAACAACTCATGTATACCGTTTTGGTGCAGACGCGTATATGGAAAAAACAACGAAAAACGATAACCTTGGCATTGAGGAAAGAACCAGAACAACGATTACTGACCCAACCTTAGTTGATGCGCTTAGGGGCGGCTATCAAAAAACCGCAAACGGTACCATTGCCGAGCAAAAGCAAAATCGCATCAACCAAGAAGCCAAGTATTTGCTCGGTACCATTGATTTTGATGGTCACCTTTCAGAATAGCTATTGTCTGCCGTTAATATCATGACCACCGAATTTGTTGCGCATGGCAGCCAGGAGTTTGGTCGAAAAGTCGGTGTGCCCCTGTTGCGACGCCAGACGCACGTCAAATGCCGCTTGGATCGCGGGCATGGGGATACCGTTGTCTTTGGCTGTTTCCAGCGTCCAGCGCGCTTCGCCGCTTTCGGCTACGACACCTTCGATGCCGTCCATATTCGGATTCTCGTGCAGTGCCTGGCGTGTCAGGTCGTTGAGCCAGCTCGTGACCACGCTTGATTGTTGCCACACATCGCCAGCCGCTGCCAAATCCAAATCCTTGTACGGACCTTCGCGCAGCACACGGTAACCTTCGGCCAGTGACTGCATCATGCCATATTCGATGGCATTGTGTACCATTTTGACAAAGTGTCCCGTGCCATTGGTGCCAAACCACTGGTGCCCACCGCGCGGCTGGCTCAAAGTATCTAGCACGGGGACGAGTTCATCATACGACGATTTGTCACCACCAACCATCATCGAAAAGCCGTTCTGCAGCCCCCACACACCACCACTGGTGCCGATGTCGAGCAACCGCACACCAGCAGTAGCGGCTCGTTCGGCGCGCGCCGCATCACCACGATAATCACTGTTACCACCGTCAATAATCGTACTGCCTTTAGGCAAGATAGCCAGCCACTCATCAACCTTGCTGTCGATAATCTCGGCAGGCAACATGATCCACAACGTCACCGGCTGACCGTCAAACGCATCAATCACGTCTTGGTCAGAGTAGGCGGGAATTGCCCCATATTCTTTGGCTTCGTCCACCTTTTCTGGGCTACGATTATGCGCCACAACAGTATGGCCGTTTTCGTGCAACTTTTTGGCAATCTGGCCGCCCATGCGCCCGAGTCCTGAGATAGCTATTTTCATATATTCCTCCAATTTCTTACTAATATCATAACAAACTACGCATTAACATGTCGCAATACCACGGCCGTCCGCGCGGGGAGGTAGAGTTTGACGCGTTCATTGCTACTTGCAGGGTAGGCGAGTGAGGTATCTACGCAGTCGAATCCGCCAAATTTCTTATCGTCGGATGACAAAACAACCGTATACTCGCCCTGTTTTGCAGGGAGTGGATAATTGGTAAATGACTGGCTAGGGTGGAAATTAAACGCAAAAAGCAAATCACCGCGCATATACGACACCACATGATCATCGCCATTTTGCCATGTATAATCCGGCTCGCCATTTACCTCTGACAATAGTCTCAGCATAGCCTGGTCAAAACGAGCAAGACATTTGTATTTTAGCTTGGGGTTATCGGCTAGTTTCCACTGTCGCCTAGCATACTTATACGACCAGTCGTTGCCCTCACGTGGAAAATCAATCCATTCCGGATGTCCAAATTCGTTACCCATGAAATTCAGATACCCGCCTTGATGCAATGTAGCAGTAAGTAGGCGAATCATTTTGTGCAAGGCAATCGCTCGGTCCACGACCAGATTATCATCCCCAACCGCCATATGGTCATATAGTTCCTTGTCGGCCATGCGAAACAGCAGCGTCTTGTCGCCCACGAGTGCCTGATCATGACTTTCTGCATAACTAATCGTTTTTTCTTCTGGTCGATGCTGTATCAATTCGTGATACAGATGCGCGACATCCCAGTTCTCATCCTTGAGATCTTTTGTATATTTGATCCATAGATCCGGCGTACCCATGCTCAGGCGATAATCAAACCCCACGCCACCATCGCTCAGTGGAGCGGCCAGGCCCGGCATACCGCTCATATCTTCAGCAATCGTGATTGCCGATGGCTTGACTGTATGGATTAATTGGTTGGCAAGTGTCAGGTAGGCCAAGGCATCATCATCGGTATGTTCAAAATAATCATCATACTGGGTAAAAGCTTTTTCCATGCCATGGTGCGTGTAGAGCATGCTCGTCACGCCGTCAAACCGAAATCCGTCGATATGGAATTCATCAATCCAATAACGACAATTACTCAGCAAAAAGTGCGCCACCTGCGGTTTGCCATAGTCAAACACTCGGCTATCCCACTGCGCATGATTGCCACGGTCGCCCGCGTGGAAGAATTGATAGAGCGTTCCATCGTAACGACTAATGCCTTCAACTTCATTTTTGACAGCATGCGAATGCACGATATCCATGATGACACGCAGTCCCGCCTGGTGGGCTGCATCAATTAGGATTTTTAGTTCGTCCGGCGTGCCAAATCGTGAACTGGGGGCGAAAAAACTCGACACATGATAGCCAAAACTGCCGTAGTACGGATGCTCGGCAATTGCCATCAGCTGCACGGTATTGTATCCCACCGCTTTAATGCGCGGAATGACATTCTTGGCAAATTCCAGATACGTACTAACGGTCTCTTTATCGCTACTCATTCCCACATGCGCTTCGTATATGAGCGGCGGCTCATCAACTGCAACAAAACCTGCGTCGTGCCATTTATGCGGGCGCGCAGGGTTCCATACAATCGCACTAAATAGCTGTGTCTTGGGGTCTTGCACGACGTATCGCGCCCATGCTGGCACACGATCACCATCACCACTGTTCCAGTACATATGCAATTTGTAGGCATCGCCGTGTTTCAGCACGCTTGCAGGCAGTTGCAATTCCCAGTTGCCATTACCGATGGGGGCAAAAGCAAACGCTTCGTCATCACGCCACTGCGAAAATTCACCTAGCAGATAGATTTTGGTCGCAGCAGGTGCCCATTCTCGCAGTACCCAACCGTTATCAGTGCGGTGCAATCCAAAATATTCGTGGCCGCTGGCAAAATCACCAATAGTACCGCTCCCGTACAGCTTACGAGCATAGGCGGCAGCATGATCCAATCGTCCCTGTAAATTCTGGTGATATGGTTCCAACCAAGGATCAGCCGTCGACAGTGACTCAGAAGTAGGTAAACGCGGAACAACCATTAGTACTATGATAGCACTGTCAGGGTGTCAATTGATCTCTTCGGATTATTTGCCGTCTGGATCGACTGATACCGCGACTGGTGCGGGAACTTCGAGAGATGAACCGGCAGAAGGGCTTGGAGCCTTGTTGAGGGATGATCCGCCTGATGATTTGCCGCCACTAAACAAACTCGAGATCAGACCGCCAAGCGGCTTGAGATCTATTGGTGCGGGAGCAGGCGCTGGGGCAGGTGGTGCAACCTCTGCAGGCGCAACGGGTGCCGGAGCTGGAGGAGCGTCAACGACAGCCACAGGAGCCGGAGCGACAGGCGCAATTTCAACAACTGGCGCTGCTGGTTCCGGTGCAGTTATCACGATCGGCGCAGGAGGAATAGCTTCGGGTGCCGCTATAGGCGCGGCTGCTGCTGGTGCCGACTCAATGACTGGCGTAGGTGCGGAAACGCGAGCCGTTTCAACGGGTTGCTGAGCGACAGGCGCAACGGCTTGTGTCTCTGCCGCAGATACTACCGGTGCCGATGGTGTCGATGCCTGTTCCTGGACGGTTGCACGTGGTGCCGCTGTTTGAACAGGTGCATTGTACGTATTCTGCGTCGCAACTGACGTTGTTACCGCTGATGCTTCCTGTGATGTCTGGGCCGCAGACGATGATTCATGCACGGATGCCTTGGGAATATTAACTAAGACGTTTGAGCCTGTGTTGGTACTCGACGATACGGTCGCCTGTGACACCTGACTGGTTGATCCAAGAGAGGAAACAGTGGTCGCATAGGCATTTGTTGCGCTCGATGTCTTGACCAAGTTCTGGGCATAACTTGTAACAGCATTGGCTATCGTACTGTTTTGACGAACATTCGCCTGAGTCTGCATATAATTTGTAGCATTTGTCACCATAGTAACTGCAGCTTGTTCGATACTATCAGCAAACGTGCTCAACTGCTGATGCACTGTATCATAATCAAGACCCGTATATTTTACTATTTGCTCTGTTATGACCGTAACAGCACCGGTCTTAAAATCGACACCTGGGTCACGAGCGACAGCAGCATTAAAGTCACCAGATACCTGACCAATGACCGTCATCACAGCATTAAATGCAGCATTAATATTCTCGGGAGTAGGGTTATTTACGGCGTTCATCACAGCCATAGTCGCATCGTTGATACCGTTAACGCCGTCGTCAAGCAATTTCTTCCACTCATCAGGTAGCTGCGCCTGAATATCCTGGAATAGGGTAAAGTTACCACTCGGATCGATGATCCTATCGATTGTTTGCGCACCATAGAATATAGCGGCAACAACATCAGCTCTTGGTCGTTCCGTACTATCAGGATCATTGTTGACAGGGAATAGCGCATTGATGGCCTTATTCAATTCTTCATTTCCACCTCCCCAAACACCGAGGGCTCGCGCTGCATCAAAACGATAGATTTTGTGGAAGTTACCGTCACTATCTTCGATGGTAATGTAGTCATTTCCTTCCTGAATACCATGCGAACCAAACTGCATCATAGCCAGGTTAAAGGCATCGGTAAGCGGCTGTTGTCCCGGACCGCTTGTTGCGTACGGATCTCTTTCGGAGTACACAAAAGTTGTGCCCTTTGGAAGATCGTTGAGAATAGCCGGGTCAACCCCAAGTACAGTCATAGAAATCGGACCAAATGGACCATTAAAGGCACCATTTGGACCCACAGGAGCACCATATAGCACAGGTGGCTTGAGCCTGCTGTACAGTTCGGGA
>CAZCYG010000053.1:0-6455 GCA_964502795.1 uncultured Candidatus Saccharibacteria bacterium
ATATACGTATCGCCGAGCTGTTGGGGGATGAATTAAACACGGCTCGTGATTACAGTGGCGCGAAGTTACAGAGCGATAAGAAATATCGCTATGACACTCAGGAAAAAGGATTCATTGAAGATGCAAATGGGCAGATAACAGCTGACCATATTAAAATTTTGCGACTTGTCAGTGTAAAACCGTTAAATATTATATTGCAGGTAGGGGGAATGAATGAGTTTTTGCCAGATACGCTATATGTCGCCCGGCAGCATGCGGCATTGCAGAGTGTCCTAAAGTAATACACCCCGGCCGCGACTGCGACACGGGATGTATCACAGACGGCCGGGGCCGTGCGATCACGGTCTAAGGGGTCCAACTTTCTCTCAGGGGTGCCGGTTTGCCGATTGCCTTGCAGGCGATGTCGACAAACTTGTCCATCAGCCACACAGCGATGATGGTGAATCTGCTGAGTGGACGAAACGTGACGCGGTATACCACGTAGGTTTCATCGTTGTTCATGACATCCTTTCGGGCGGATCTAACAAAATAATCATACAATAAAATAAAAAATGTTTCAAACATGCTATAATTGACCGCAGTTATGAGCGACAAATCTGAAAAAAATGCCGGAACTGATATCAGTATAACTCGCGAGTTTTTGAATGAGTTAGTTGTAAGCGAAGAGCTTGAAAAACGAGGAAGCGTAATGTTTATTACGTTGACAAGTTTTGAGAGCTCTGCAGCCGCAAGTAACCATGCAAAAATCGGGAGGATATACTGATATGAGTTCTAGGATGGAAAATATTGTGAGTCTAGCGAAACGCCGCGGGTTTATTTACCCAGGTAGTGACGTATATGGTGGTTTGAGCGGTACGTGGGACTATGGTCCGTTGGGCGTTGCGCTGAAACGTAATATCATGCAACTGTGGTGGAAAATGTTCGTCGACGACCGCGACGACATGTATGGCGTGGACGCGGCGATTTTGATGAATCAAAAGGTGTGGCAGGCGAGTGGCCATGTGGACACATTTGTTGATCCGTTGTGCGAAGACACGGTGAATCATCGACGTTTTCGGACTGATCATATACTCAAAGACAATGGTGTTGATGCTGATGGTCTGACGATGGAGCAGATGGATGCTTTAATCGAAGAGAAGGGTATCAAAAGTCCTGATGGAAATCCATTGAGCAAATCGCGAACATTTAACATGATGTTCACGACACACGTCGGTGCTTCAACGGACGATACGTCGATCAGCTATCTCCGCCCTGAAACAGCTCAGGGGATATTTACGAACTACAAAAATGTTGTTGATAATTTTTACCCAGATCTGCCATTTGGTTTGGCGCAGCAGGGCAAAGCGTTTCGCAACGAAATCAGCCCGCGGGATTTTGTGTTTCGCAGCCGCGAGTTTGAACAAATGGAGATTGAGTACTTTGTTGATCCAAGCAAATGGGAAGAATCGTTTAACGCACTTTTGCATGATGTTCATGAATTTTTGAATGCCCTTGGTTTGCCGCAAGATAACGTGCATGAACTCGAAGTACCAGAGACGGACAGGGCACACTACAGCAAGCGCACGATTGATATTGAGTATGATTTTCCGATTGGCAAAGAGGAGCTACTGGGTATTGCGTATCGTACCGATTTTGACCTCATGAATATTCAAAACAATTCTGGTAAAAACATGGAATACACGATTAAGGGAACGAACACAAAATTTGTACCCCATGTGATTGAACCGTCGTTTGGCGTGGAGCGTGCAGTCATGGCTGTCATGAGTGCTGCTTATACCGAGGACGAAGTGAACGACGAGAAGCGCATCGTTATGAAATTTCCTGAACATTTAGCACCGGTCAAATACTGCGTATCACCACTGCTAAAAAACAAACCAGAACTCGTTGCGAAGGCACGCGAAGTCTATCAAATCCTGAAGAAAAAACACGGCAACGTTATGTGGGACGACAACGGCAACATCGGCAAACGTTATCGCCGCCAAGATGAAATTGGCACGCCGTACTGCGTCGTCGTAGACTTTGATTCGTTAGAAAACTACGATGTAACTATTCGTGATCGCGATACGACTGAACAAAAGCGTGTACCAATAGCGGAGCTGTAAGTGAATAAGCGGCATCTACGTGGCTATGGGATGATTTTTCTTGCATCCATTATGTTTGGATCGTATGGTGTCTGGTCAAAACTTATGGCAGATGAATTTGGCATTTTTTATCAAGGTTGGGCACGTGCTCTCATTGTGGTGCTGGTGGCTTTGCTAATTCTTATATATAAAAAGCAGCTTTTGCCTATTAAACAACAGGATCGAATGTGGTTGTGGGTGATACTTGGTTTCACGATTTTTACACAAGTGCCTTTGTACTATGGTTTTATCACCACTGGTGTTGGTGCGGCGACTCTGATGTTCTATGCAGCATTTCTGATTACTTCTTATTTGGTTGGTAGATTTGTGATAGGCGAAAAAATTACAAAGCCAAAAATGCTATCGCTATTTCTCGCGTTCCTTGGTCTCGGACTTGTGTTTCAGTCATCATCACTCATATTCGCTGCAACGGGGCTTTTAGCAGCAGGACTTAATGGCATTGCAAGTGGTGGGGAAGTGTCACTGTCTAAAAAACTAAGCGACAAATACCCGTCTCTACTAATAACATTTTATGCATGGATAGCTATTTTCGTGACACACTTACCGCTTTCGATTATCGCAAATGAGACTTGGTCGCTTCCTGTCTTGTCTATACAATGGCTTGCGATGCTGATGTACTCGGTTGTGGGACTTTTGTCCTTCTGGCTGGTGGTAGAGGGATTTAAGCACGTAGATGCAAGTATAGGTAGTCTCATAGGATTGGCTGAGATCGTTTGGGCGATACTGTTTGGGGCTATATTGTTTGACGAAAGATTTTCATTCGTCACTATAATAGGTGCTGTACTGATATTGTGTGCAGGGATGATTCCTGATATCAAAGCGACCTACGATAAAAGAAACAATCGAAAAGTAACAAGTGGATAGTATAAACATCTGGGCACAGTTGGTTGGGGCAGTTGGAATAATATCACTGATTGCCATTTTTCAATTTAACAAACGTCGTACTATTTTAAGGTTACAGCTACTGTCGGGGTTGATATGGACTTTGCACTACATATTGCTTGGCGCATATACCGGTGCCGGGTTGAATTTTTTGGCGGCGGTTCGTAATTACTTGTTTGATAAATATCGAAAACGCCTATTCATATATTGGTTGGTGGTTGCGGCTTTTACGATGATAACGATCCTCACTTGGAAAGATTGGACGAGTATCTTGCCCTATGTAGGGACGATTATCGGTACAACTGCGATGTGGCAAAAGAAGCCAAGCCATATTCGTTGGATGTTCGTGTTTGTTCCGCCATTTTGGTTTGTATACAATGCATTGAACGGATCATATCCGGGGATGCTAGGGGATACGATTACGTTTGGATCGTTGGCAGTAGGTATTTATCGTTTCGATATATTACCGATGTTCAAGAAGAAACCGGCAGGTGGGCAATCTGTAAGGAATCATAAAACATTATAATATTATTGTAATATTTCATGATCTGTGCTAGTATAAAAGCATGACAATAACAACAACGCAGAAAATCATCAAAATCGGCACCAGTAAGGGCGTGACAATACCCGCCAAGGATCTTCGGATGCTCAATGCTGAAGTTGGCGACGAACTCGAGATTACTGTGCGTAAGACTAGTAGCATTGCTGCTGATGGTGATGTCCAGGCGATCGCGAAATCGCTCTTGGAGCGCTACGATCAAGATTTTAAGAATCTCGCAAACCGATGAGTTTTTTGATTGTTACACTAGAGCAGGTATTGCAATTACATGTTTTAGCGGTACTGCAGGGTGGTGGTACTGAGGGTGTACGCGATATTGGTCGGTTAGAATCGGCTGTCGCCACGCAAACACAAGAAGTCTTTGGCAAGGAATTGTACGAAACGGTTTACGAAAAATCAGCTGCACTTATTCGTGGAATTGTTGGTGATCATCCGTTTCATGACGGTAATAAGCGAACTGCGATGCTGGTCGGGCTAACGTTTCTTGAGATAAATGAACGTCAATTTATGGCAAATGCTGGTGAATTGGAAGATTTTGCGGTGCGAATCGCCGTTGACCATTTGGATGTGGCTGCTATTGCCGAGTGGCTACAGAGCCATAGCGACAAGTCCGGTCATTGATCTGATACTGCGCACGCTGTATAGTGAAATAAATGGCAATTCAACTATTCAATGTAGGTGTCAAAGCAGCAATTTTGCGTGGCGACAAAATCTTGATCGTCAAACATGCGACGAAAGGATTTTGGGATGTGCCTGGCGGCCGGATTGATGATAATGAATCGATCGAGGATACGCTGCGGCGCGAGATGGCAGAGGAACTGCCAAGCGTGAAATTAACCGGGATCGGCAAGAGTATTTGTGCGTACCGAGTGCCTGATTTGGTGCTTGAAAACGGCGGCGGACTGGTTTTGCTCGTCTATGCAGTAGATGCAGAATATGATGAGAATAATATAGAACTCAGTAGTGAGCATGGCGAGATGAAGTGGGCTACATACAGTGAAGCAATGGAAATCGGATCGCATATTGTGAAAGAGACGATTAAAGCATTACGTCAATGAGTAAACCATTGTTTTCATTCGGCGTGATTGCTGACTGCCAGTATGCTGATCGAGATGACGCGACCGCTATTTCATCAGATAGAAGGCATACTCACGATAATCGGTACCGGTTGTCACCAGACAAATTGAAGGAAGCAATAGAGTTCTTTAATCAGCAGCAGTTGGAATTTGTTGTCCATCTTGGCGATTTTGTCGATAGCAACATCAAAGAGTACGCTCCGCCGCTACTCGATATTGTTTCAGGGTCAAGAGCTCCGTTCTGGCATGTACTTGGCAATCATGAATATCATAAAGCCAATTGCGACGAAGCAGAGATACTTGCAACGTACGGCCTAGAGAAAAGTTACTATGCTAAATCTGTAAAATCACATAAATTCATTGTTCTGGATACGAATGAGCTTGGTGTTATCAAACATCCTGACAAAAACACCCTAGAGTGGCAAGAGGGTAATCGATATCTGCAGACGTTTGTTGGTAAAGGTGCATTGAATGCGTATCCATGGAATGGTGGGTTAGACACCGAACAAATGAGATGGCTCGAAAAAGAAATTGAAACGGCATATCAAGCGGGTGAGAGAGTTATAGTATTTGCCCATCACCCAATCTATCCGCATGATGGGGCGAATGCGCTCAATGATGATGAGATCCTCGGCGCAATTGATGAGAGTAGCGGTATCATTGCGTATATCAACGGGCATAATCATTTCGGTGCGGTCGGCGTGCGCGGTGGTGTGCCATATGTCACGATACCGGCTATGCTGGAGGATCAAAAGAACGCATACGCTATTTGTAACGTCTACGATGATGCACTGGAATTTATTGGTTATGGTAAGGCGCAAGATCTTAGATTTGAAATAGCGTAAGAGAAGAAAACTGTGAGTCTTCTTGCTTGAGCTTGCGTATAGCCGCAGTATGCGGCATGATTTTAAGATATGAGTAATTTTGGACTTGAGTGGTTTCGGTCGACACATATCATAAGGAGTTTTGAAGGTATTACACCTGAAGCATTGGTTGAGGTTGGGCTAGGTGACGTTAGTGATTCCTAACACTAAGGCTTTTGCCGTATACTTATAAGATGATATTTACTTCTATAGCAGAGGTGGAAAAAGCACTTGAACGGCTGGTTATGATCGCTTCTAAAACGACAGGTCGGGACATCACGACGGCTCGTACGCTTGAAATAGCAGGATTAGTAGGAAATCCGCAGGATCATTTGCGTGTGATTCATCTGGCGGGTACAAGTGGCAAGACATCGACATCATATTATATCGCTGGATTGCTAAAGGCCGGGGGCATGAAAGTCGGATTAACTGTTTCGCCCCATGTTACAGCTATCACCGAGCGAGTGCAGATTAATAATATTCCTCTGTCCGAGACAGAGTTTTGTCGCTATATGAGCGAATTTCTACCATTAGTGACTGCGGATGAAGAACGCCTACCGTCATATTTTGAAGTAATGATGGTCTTTGCATTATGGGTGTTTGACAAGAGTAACGTGGATTATGCTGTCGTAGAGACCGGACTAGGGGGGCTGCATGATTCAAGTAATATCTGTCGTCGTACGGATAAAATATGCATTATTACGGATATCGGAGTTGATCATACCCATGTACTGGGTGATACCATAGAAAAAATTGCAACGCACAAAGCTGGAATCATTGCTCGGGATAATCATGTTGTCATACACGAGCAGGATAATACGATCATGCGAGTAGTAAAGGAACACGCAAAACGATTTGGAGCAACAATGGTAGTGATACCGACGGGAATATATCGAACTTATCAAGACCGTAATTTTGCCCTTGCACGGGCTAC
>CAZCYG010000054.1:0-6426 GCA_964502795.1 uncultured Candidatus Saccharibacteria bacterium
TATTGCTCTTACTATAGCGATGCAGAATTTAAGTAAATACGGTGAATATTCAAGAAATGACAAAGCCGTATTCGGAAATATCAATCCATTCAAAAATAATATTGTCTTCACTCCTAATATGCCTCTTTCCGACCGCCCCACACATCAAGATTCAGGTGAGATGTTCGTACGAGATGAAACGTATCCTGATGAGATTCTTGTCTACAAAATGAAAGTATGGACTCCTTACGAGGGTGCATCGACAAGGCCATTTAATGTTAATGGTCGAGAAGATTCTATCTCACATCTTTGGCACGACGCCGGCATACACGAAGGTATCAATCCGGATTTTTTCATATTAGCTACGACAATAGGCAGAAGAGTATATCAAATCTACCGTGAAGCCCCTTGGGAGGATTTGATAGTTGATGAAGCCGACGAAGAGAAAGCAGAGATGTACATCGACGAAATAAATCAAGCTATTGACTCTCTCGCCAAAACTCATCCAGAGGTGACTTAGCTCGCAAAAAGAATCAGGAGTTCCCTCCCGACAACCATGATTCCGTACTGTTTCTAGAGAAGGGTCAGTACGCTGGAATATCTTATTATTAAGTAAGTTGAGATTGAAATCCTTTCAATAGCTCATTCCATCGCAGAATTTCACCTACAACTTCCTTATAAATCGACGGGGTTAGGGTCACCATAGAAAATAGCTCATACCTTGGGTATGAGCTATTTTCTATAGGCGAATTTATTCGCTGGAATCGAACCCGTCGCGGGTTCGACCACTGTCATAATCTCTAATTTGACAGGGGTCAGCCGATGACTAAATAGGGAGTTTACGGACTATTCTGCCATCGAAGCGTCGTCCCGGTGAGATCACTAGTGACTAGATTTGACATAATTAACGGGCGAGTAAAACTCCGTAAAGATACCGCTCTGTTTGGTATAATAACGGTATGAATGGACTATCCACTGACGAAAGACTAGACAGAATCGACACTCAACTTGAGAAGATTTCGCTTGCAGTGATAAAAGGATTTGATCGCATTGATAAAACTTTGGAAACAAAGGCAGATACAACTGACTTGCGAAGAGCTCTTGGATTACTTGATGCAATCGTTAAACGTCAGGAGATTTCCGATGACGAGCGGCTTGTCATGAGTCATCAATTGACTCAACTGCACGAATGGGTCGAAGAAGCTGCAAAGCGTATTGACCTGAAGTTTACTCACTAGATGCTTGGTATTCTCCCTTCTTCTTAAGTGCTGCTAACTCATCTCTCGTGGAGTTTAAAGTCACCCTGTAGGGCAATATGACCAAGGGGGAGTCCCCGGGGTATGAGCCCTTCGGGAATTGGTCGGGTCTCTGGTCGATAGGCAAAGTCAGCCGTCTTTCTTTGGTCCAGTTCCTCTTCTATTGGTGCGGTGAGTCGATTAAAGATAGCGTCTACGTCGTGTTGTTCCATGTCTCTCCTGGGCTAGTTGTAGGGTGTTTGTCTATTATAACATAAATAATTATATTAATCAATGACTGCCAATGCCTAAGGTGTTGGCGGAACTCCAACAGGGGTGTATACTTGGCATTATATGAGCGTACTTTTTAAACGAACAAAAATTCTGGCGTCGGTGGGACCGCCAGTTGACGACAAACAAACATTAGAACAGATGATACGAGCCGGAGTGAACGGATTTCGCCTGAATTTTAGCCATGCCAAAACCGAAGATACCGATCGACAGATACCGTGGATTCGCGAAGTAAGCCAAAAGGTGGGCAAACCAGTGGCGATTTTGCAGGATTTGCAGGGGCCAAAGATTCGTTTGGGCGATTTGCAGCATACTATTGACGTCAAACAGGGCGACGAATTAACGCTGGAATATGGTGCCCTGCATGACGGCGCACAGTTGTTGCCCGTCCAGTATAATCTGGCCGAAAAGGTCAAACAGGGCGAACCGATCTATCTGTTTGACGGCAAGATTAAAGCGACGGTTACAGAGATCAAGAGTGAGACGGCAATTGTCATCAAGGTTGAAAATGATGGTGTGCTAATGAGTCGCAAGGGAATCAACCTGCCAGATACAGACTTTGGCGGTGATATTCTGACCCCCAAGGATATTCAGGATATTGAATACGGCGCGACCAAAGATATAGACTATGTGGCGCTGAGTTTTGTGCAGTCAGCCGAAGACATTAATGCGCTGCGCCAATTGCTGGTCAGTCTGGGGTCGGATGCGCATATTATCGCCAAGGTCGAGACCAAGGCGGCGATTGCGGATGATGTACTGGAAGCAATTGTCAAAGCGAGTGATGGCGTGATGGTTGCCAGGGGTGATCTGGCAGTCGAAGTAGGTGCGGAAATCGTACCGATTGTTCAGCGCAAGATCATCGCACTTTGCCGCAAATACGGCAAATTGTCGATCGTGGCGACTCAGATGATGGCAAGTATGGTCGACAACCCCGAACCGTCACGTGCCGAAGTAAGTGATGTGGCGACGGCGGTGATTCTGGGTGCGGACACCGTGATGCTGAGTGACGAGACGGCCAATGGTAAATATCCACTGGAAACAGTGGCGGCTATGAAAAAGGTGATTCTGTATACCCAGGAGCACATTGCCGTTGCACCGATTACGGATATTATTACAGGTAGAAAGACTGCTCGTGAAGCGATTAGCCACGCAGCGGTCGACCTGGCGGATCAATTGAATGCCGGAGCGATTGTGGCAGAGACTAAATCGGGGGCTACTGCTGCGAACATTGCCGCGCATCGACCAGATCTGCCACTGATATGCGTTACCAGCGAACCCCGCGCTGCACAGCAGCTTGCGATTAACTATGCCAGCAAATCGTTTGTGCGTCCGGATGGCGAAAAGGCCGGTTTGGAATTAGCAAAAGAGCTGAAAGCCGATGGATTCTTTGGTGATGAATCACCGGTGACAGTGGTAATTGTCAGTGGCAAACAGCCCGGGCTGATCGGTGGTACAGATACGATTCGCGTGCGAGTTTTGGAGTAAACCTTACACACGGTAATTACCATGACCTCCTCGACAAACCACTTTCGCTATGTTCACTAAAGTGTAACATAGCTTGCGTTACGCTTTTAGTTTGTCTCAGAGGTCATGGTAATTACCGTGTGGCGTACCAATATAAATTTATAGGGTTGCCATTAGTATTTTGTGCTATTATTGTGACAAGGAACAAAACGGGTGGGATTTTTCAAAAAGACAATCAAGGATTTGCCGCTTGGACATGGACGTCATCAGCGAGTGTTAGTGCGGGTTGATTATAATGTCCCACTGAAAAACGGTCAGGTTGACGACGATCTGCGAATTCGCGCTAGCTTGCCGACACTTCGGTACCTCTTGGATCATGGTTGCTCAGTGGTGTTGATTAGCCATCTGGGACGACCAGAGGGTCACGATATGCAGTTCAGTCTGGAGCCCGCAGCAGTACGGCTGGCCGAACTATTGCCCGAGAAAGTGTTGTTTGTTGACGATACGATCGGCGAAGCGGCGTACCAAACAGTGCGCAAGGCCCCCAAGGGTAGCGTGGTGGTGCTTCAAAACCTGCGTTTTGACACCAGAGAAGAGGATGATGATCCAGAATATGCTCGCCAGATCGCCCATGCAGCGCAGGCGGACTTTTTTGTTCAGGACGGATTTGGTGTGGTTCACCGGGCGCATACGAGCACACATGCAATCACACTGCTGCTACCGAGCGTCGCAGGCTTATTGCTGGAGCGAGAATACACTGTGATTAGTGAAGCGATGGAGAATCCAAAACGACCACTGGTGGCTGTGTTGGGCGGCGCGAAGGTCAGCGATAAGATCAAAGTTGTCGAACGATTCGTTAATTTGGCTGATACGGTGCTGGTTGGCGGTGCCATGTCGAATACGTTTTTGGCATACAAAGGCTATGCGATGGGTGCAAGCAAAGTTGAACCGGACCAAAAGGAAACGTTGGATGGTATTTACGCTGCGGCCCGTCACAAAGCGGGCGATATGGTTGACGATTTGGTCGTCCTACCAACAGATGTAGCGGTAGCGCACAGTATGGATCCGTCTGAAAAGCGTGTTAGTAAATCAGTTGAGCATATTCATACTGATGAAATGGCGCTGGACATCGGTGACGATAGTATCGAAAAGTATGTAGCGGCTATCAACAACGCCGGAACGGTCATCTGGAACGGACCGCTGGGCATGGATGAATTGGTTGAGTTTTCGCATGGATCGGCGCGGGTGGCGCTAGCGCTAGCAACACACCCATCGATAGAGTCCATCGTTGGCGGCGGCGATACAGCGGATTTTGTGCTGAAATGGGATGCCAAAAAGGGTGATAGCTTTTCGCATGTGTCTACCGGCGGCGGTGCAAGTCTGGATTTGATGGCAGGTGAAAAGCTGCCAGGGGTAGAGAGTTTGCTCGACGCAAAGTAAAAAATAAGCTAAAATAATCAGGAAGAAAGCATAAGCGAAATGGCAGCCACCAAGAAGAAAAAACTGATCATTGGCAACTGGAAGATGAATATGAATATTCATGAAGCCAGTGTGTTTGTGCATCAATTGGCCAAAGAAATTCCTGTACATCATGACGTAACGGTTGTGCTCGCCCCGACACTTTTGGCACTGCAGCCGATTAGTTTGCAAATTGATCGTCGGCAATTCAAATTAGCGGCACAGAACTTTTATTGGCGTGACCATGGAGCGTTCACCGGCGAAGTATCGGCAACACAACTGAGAGGGCTGGTTGATTATGCAATTGTTGGGCATAGCGAACGTCGACATGTGTTCCATGAGCACGAAAAAGATATTAGGAACAAAGTCCAGGCGGCTCTGAGAAATGATATAAGTCCCGTGCTTTGTATTGGTGAAACTGCGCACCAAAAAGCAGAGGGTGAAACAAACGAAGTACTACATGACCAGCTGATTGGCGGATTGGCGAATGTAACGAGTGAGGAAATGAGCAGGGTGGTGATAGCTTACGAGCCAGTGTGGGCTATTAGCCAGGGCACTGATTTTGCGAATCACAAGATCGCAACCCCCGAGGATGTTAAAAAGGCCGTCGCTTCAGTTCGTCGACAGATTAAGCACTTATATGGTGACGGGGCGAGTGAAAACGTAAAAGTAGTATATGGCGGCAGTACAAATGCAGACAATGCGGCTAACTTCTTGTCGGTGCCGGGTGTTGATGGATTACTGGTAGGTGGTGCCAGTCTGAAACAGTCTGAATTTGTCAAAATGGTTGAAATTGCACACGATAGAGGTGCTGATGACTGATATTGATTTTGATGAACTAGATAAAGCCGTCAATACTCTGATGGGTACTGTCGGCAGCAAGGATAAGGAGGATCAGCCGAAGGAAAATACCTTTACGGTGAGTAGCACGCTGCAGCCAGGGGAAAAGCCATCGTATGAAAAGATTGGTGAAGTTGCGAGTCATATTGGTAGTGAAACGCTGGTAGGTAGAGGTGAGCGGACAATCGTTGAGGATCTACCAGATATAGTAGCATCTGGCGGTATTGATAGTGCCGCACCGAATGCAGAGCAACATACTGATGCAGACGTGCAGAAAGCCGAACCAGAATCACCGGCTGAGTTGCAAGATGAGCAAAAGGCAACGGATGCAGAAACGGTGATTGAGCCCGAACCGTCAACGGATTCGGCGGCAGAAGCAGCACCTGCGCCGGATGTAACGGATAAGGAGCCTGAAAAACCCGTTACTCCAGCGGTAAAGCGACCAAATAGCGGGCGATTCATGGACGTTGTGCATCCTTCGTTGGATATGCGTTCATCATCGGACACTCCAGCTTTGAGCGTGCCCGAGCGGCAAGGTTCTCGTGACGATACATTGCGGCCGGTGCCGTCAGACGCAGCAAAGTCTACCGATCAAAAAGATAACGTTGCAGCACTCCAGGCCACAGTGCCTACTATACCGACGAACCCAATTCCACTGACACCGTTTTTGCCAGATGCAAAGGTTGAAAAACGCCCACTCGGAGAATCACCCGCTACTGCAGGCACCATTGAGGATAAAGAGGACGACGCGCCTTTGGACGCGTCTGATAATAAGTCCGATGCGCAGCGCTTGCTTGACGCGTCTGACTTTTCTGCTGTAAGTGATGCAGAGAACCAAGCGCTCCAGCAAATTGAAACAAACGGTATTGATGAAAGCGCTGCGGCTGAGGTATCAGCTGATACGGCTTCGTCCCCTGACGTCCCTGATGCGATTCCATCTTCTGAACTGTCGATTCAACAGATCGAGTCAGGCGACACGGAACATTTAAGCAGTGGAGCATCACAAGCGACGGTTGAGCAGCCAGTTGATGTAAATGGTGATGTATATGGTGTCAAGCAGCATGGGCCAGCCCTGGAACATCCGACAAAGCAAAAGTCAGGTTGGGGAACAGTGGTAATTATCATTCTTGTGATTATTGCACTTGCGGGTGCGGGTGTT
>CAZCYG010000055.1:0-6356 GCA_964502795.1 uncultured Candidatus Saccharibacteria bacterium
CGTCGTTCCACTAAATTCAAAATTCTATGTTTTTGATAAACAAGTCGTTATTATGGACGCACAACAAGATGAATCAGAATACAGTAGATTATATGATCTCATGCAGAATATGCAAGCCTGTATCACATTGGAACGGCAGCGCAGATCTAACGAACCTAGTACTGTAACGGCTTAGGCTATTTTTTTGGTTCTTCGACAGTCTGCGTGTGGTGTAGCATATGAGTGGCAGCGTCGCGCAGGCTGGAGCGGCGGGCGTTTTCGGCTTCGATTTTGGCGTGGAGTTTGTTTAAGGCGCGGACGGTACCAGGGTTTTGTACAAGTAGTTTAAATTCTTTTTCAAGTTCGGCGAGGTCGACATCACTAAGGTCCTCAAGGCCGACATAGGTCATGCGAGCGCCTTTGGTTGTACGAATCAGCTCGTCTAATTTTAGCTGCACGGCTTTGCCATCGCGATTTTGCGTGTTTTGGATCAGGAATACCATCAGAAATGTGACGATGGTCGTACCTGTATTGATAACGAGTTGCCAGGTGTCAGAATAATTAAATAGTGGCCCCGTGAATGCCCAAACGATGACAATGAATACCGCGCCCAAAAATGTAGAGGCATTTCCAGTCCATGCTGACACGCGGTTTGCTGCGATACGAAACGTGTTCTTCATAATGCGCCCAGTATAACACTAAAGCTTTCGTCAGCCCAGACTTTGTTGACATAGAAAGCGACCTCTGTTATGATTACGGTGTAACTATTTTAATGACACAACCGTTTGCAATACTCCTGAGATCTTCGGGGTAAACGGTGAGGAAAAAGGAGTACTATCATGACCGTACAGGTTGATATTAAACAGCTGCTCGAAGCTGGTGTCCACTTTGGCCACAAAACAAGTCGTTGGCATCCAAAGATGGCGCCATACATTCACAGCAAACGTCAGGATAGCCACATCATTGACCTGACCAAAACAGTCGAAAGCCTTGACAGTGCATTGCCGTTTTTAACCAGCGTTGTTGCAAGTGGCAAACAAGTGCTGTTTGTGGGCACTAAAAAACAAGCAAAGGACGCTGTTAAAGCTGCGGCTGAAAAAGTAAACCAGCCATATGTCACTGAGCGCTGGATCGGCGGTATGCTGACCAACGTCGCGACTGTTAATCAGCAGGTCAAAAAGCTCAAAGATCTTGAGAAGCGTATGGAAAACGGCGATCTTGAGAAGCGCTATAGCAAACTAGAAGTCCAGCGTTTTGCCGAAGAAATTGCTGATCTGAATACCAAATACGGTGGTATCAAGAATATGAACGGCCGTCCTGGTGCGGTTGTTGTTGTTGACGTTGTCGTCGATGACAATGCAGTCAAGGAAGCAAATGTCCTGGGGATTCCTGTCGTTGGTGTTGTTGACACGAATGCTGACCCGACTCCAATAACGTATGTCGTACCAGGTAATGACGATGCAATCAAAGGAACGTCGCTGCTCCTAGACTACTTTGCGGCAGCAGTTGCAGAAGGTAAAAAGGGGGAATAAATCGTGGCAATCACAGTTGATGACATCAAGAAACTCAAAGAATTGACCGGTATTGGTCTGACCGATGCCAAAGCAGCGCTTGTCGATGCTGGCGGTGATTTTGACAAAGCGCTCGAAGCTCTTCGCAAAAAAGGCCTGACCAAGGCCGAGAAAAAGGGTGACCGCGAAACCCGCGAAGGCCTGATCGAAAGCTATGTACACAGTAATCGCATTGGCGTGGTTGTCGAAGTAAACTGCGAAACTGATTTCGTCGCACGTTTGCCAGAATTCAAGGAATTTGCGCACCAGATCGCGATGCAGATTGCGGCGATGGCACCAAAATATTCAACACTCGAAGATATTCCAGCTGATGTATACGATGCCAAAAAGCAGGAACTACTCGCCAGTGATGATCTGAGCAAAAAGCCTGAAGACATCCGTGAAAAGATTGTCGAGGGACAGCTGAGCAAGTACTTTGCTGAACAAGTATTGAGTGAACAGGCGTTTGTACTGGATGACAGTATGACAGTTGGTGAACGTATCAAAGAACAAATCGCGAGGAGCGGTGAAAACATCCGTGTCAGCCAGTTTAAACGCATCGAACTGGGTGTGAACGAATAGATCACAGCGTATCAGGATAAAAGAGCGGCTATAGACAAGTCGCTCTTTTCATTTTACTAATATTGACTTTTTATAATATTTATGCTAATATGTTTGAAGGTAAAACCTAAAACAAAAAAATCAGGAAAATTCACATGGATGAACGATTACCGCAAGAGAATCAAACGCGTCTTTCACCGCAGGAAAGGTTGACGCTTGGTGTTGCTATTAGCGCTGTTGCTATAGGCACGGGTGTTGCCGGACTTGGCATAGCTCATGAGACTACTAAAGGTTTAGATGAAGCTGTACAGGTGAGCACCTCTCAAGAAGACTTCCAGGGTGTTGCAGATAATGATCATAACCAGACACCTCTACAAAACGGTCCCGCAGAAATTTCCAAGTTGGTCGATGTCAGTCGGATTGATGTCACGGATCCAGAGTTTCCTCAATTCGCTATGCAGCAAAATGGTAGTGTGTACAATCCCGGTGGCAGCATAGTCGAGGGTCATGGACCTGCATCTGCATCTGAGCGACAATCAGCTGTTGCGAACAATGAGCAAAATTAACAAAGAAGATAGTAACTGTAACCAGAAAGATAACAATATGACTGAAAAAGGACGATTGACAAGAGAAAAATTCATTGTTGCTACTGCGGCTGCAGGTGCGCTTGGTGCGCTTGCGGTTGGGGCTAACACAGTCAGTGGTTCTCATGGTGATTCGCAAGGAACGCCAGCATCTCGTGAGACAACCACTTCAACTACCACTTATAGAGAAGCAATAACCGCGGTTGACAAATATGACCATCAGATAGAGTCCTCTGATAAATATCATGATTACATCAACACCTCACAAGTTGCCGCAAATCCTATTGATTTTGTGGGAAACAAAGGAGAAGTAACATCATACGATCCTAGAATGTTGGATGCTGCCCAACATGCAAGCGATGTTGGTGATCTTGAAACTGCTCGTGTTTTGCTGAAAAACACTGCTCTAGAGGGTGGGTTTAGCTTTGCTGATACGAATAATCCACTTGTTCAGCTAACTAATGAAATCAGTGACAAACATGGTGAGTTGGCGATTAAGTATGCCGAGGCGGGTGACCTAGAGGCTGCAGATTACCATAGGTCATTCTTGGGGGAAAGCTCAGGTACAGTGGTGCCAGATATTAATCACAATGGCAAGTTGGACGGTGGTGATAACAATACAACGAGGAATGAAGTTGATGCTGCAGTTGAACAACTGGCGTTGGATACCGTTAGACGTGAAGTGGCTAACGGTAATCTGGTGGCAGCTGAAGAAGCGTTATCTCGAATGAACAGTGCCGTTTACACGAATGCCGACAGTGACAATGACGGTAAGCATGATAATAATGTTTTGTTTACTGAAGCAGTAGCCCTTGTCAATAGTCTCAAGGAAAAAGCTGGTCAGTAATTACTCTCGATGGTTTCAATGATGGAAATCCTCGCAATGCGAGGATTTCTGAGTAGTACGACACTGCTTTCGGATAAGTTACTTACTGCTTTTCTACTATGACTTGGTATAGGCATGGTAAAATGTATAGGATTATGTTTGACACAGACGCTTATGAACTCAAAATGCAAGCAGCCCTGGAACACTTTGAGGGTGAGCTGCGCAAAGTACAAACCGGTCGTGCACAGCCGAGTATGCTCGACGGTATCAAGGTTGAAGTATACGGTACCCAGCTACCGCTTAACCAGGCTGCTAATGTGACAGCGCCTGAACCGCAGCTATTGCAGATTACACCGTTTGACCCCAGTAATATCGTGGCAATTAGCGCGGCAATTCGCAACGACCAATCATTGGGGCTGAACCCATCTGATGATGGCCGCGTAGTGCGTGTACCCGTGCCGCCGCTGACCGAAGAGCGCCGCAAGCAACTGGTCAAACAAGCCAGCGAGAAAGTAGAAGAAGCGCGTATTGGAGTGCGCCAAGCTCGTCAGGACGCACTGCAGGATGCCAAGCGCCAAAAAGACGCAAAAACTTTGACCGAAGATGATGTCAAAGCGGTGGAAAAGGCAATTGATGGTCTGGTGAGTGATTACCAGGGCAAAATTGAGACGACATTTAAAGCTAAAGAGCAGGATATTCTGAAAGTCTAATCTATGGAGCTAGTTATTGGGATTATTTTGGGTGTTATTGCGCTGACGTTTTTGGTCGTGGTGCACGAGTTGGGCCACGGCATTGTCGCACGCCGCAACAAAGTTGTCGTCGAGGAATTTGGTATTGGGTTTCCGCCGCGAGCATGGGCCAGAAAAGTCAAACAAAGCATCCTGGGTAAAAATGTCGACTATTCAATTAACTGGTTGCCACTCGGTGGATTTGTCAAATTACAGGGTGAATATGATGCATCGGACAAAAAAGGCGACTACGGCGCGGCGAGTTTTTGGGTAAAAACCAAGATTTTGCTGGCGGGTGTCGTCGTAAACTGGGTAACGGCTGCCGTGTTGATCACGATACTTGCGATTACGGGTCTGCCGCAATTGATCCCTAATCAATTCACCATGAGCAGTGACACGGCCACCGTTTATCAACCAGTGCAACTGACATCAATTAGCGCCGGGTATCCAGCGGACAAAGCAGGGTTTGAGGTACGTGACAAGATACTGCGCTTCAATGGGCAAGAAGTCAAAACAACTGAGGAATTGATTGATCTGACCAAGGCAAATCAGGGTAAAACCATTAAAGTGATCTATGATCGTGGTGGTGTTGAGGGGCAAAAGACGGTAACGCTCAAAACTGGTGATGGGCCGGTGTTCGGCGCGGCGCTGGGGCAACTAACGACAACTCGTTCGACGTGGTCGGCACCTATTGTTGGTGTGGCTGTGACAGGACAATTGACAGTCGAGACATTCAAAGGTATCGGTATATTGATTGGTAATCTGGCGACGGGCGTGGCGAACCAGCTGAGTGGTGATGCCAAAACACGTGAAGCAGGCAGCAAAGAGGTCGAGCAAGTGGGCGATAGTGTAGCAGGGCCAGTCGGCATATTTGGCATACTGTTCCCAGCGGCATCGCAGGCAGGGCCAACGCAGCTTGTGCTGCTTGTAGCAATCATCTCGCTTGGTCTTGCGGTAATGAACGCTCTACCTATTCCGGCGCTCGACGGTGGCAGGTGGTTTACTATGGCGATGTTCCGGCTATTTCGTAAAGAGCTGACAAAAGAGCGTGAGGAAAAGATTCAAGCGGCAGGTTTTATGACTTTAATGGCACTGGTGGTGCTGGTAACAATCGCTGATGTCGGCAAAATTATTAAATAGAGCACATCACAAGCTGGCAAAAAAAGGTCATCAAGTGGATGGTAATACCTCGTCGAGACGCTATAAGTGGTCGATGCTATTACTGCTCCCTGCATGGGTAGCGACTGCATATGCAATCAGCAATTTTATTGTATTTTTACTGATACTCCTACTATCGCTTGTACATATGTCTTTGAGTGATCTGCTACGCCCAGCGGTGCTGCAGATGAGTATCTCAACACTCATATACATACTGACGATTGCTATTGTTATTGGTGTACCATACATCTGGAGACGGACAACCAGTCTAAAAGTGCTGGGTCTGAATCGTTTACTGTCATGGACAGATATTGGCTTGGCCCCAGTCACATATATTGTATATGCAGTAACTATTTATGTAGTTTTGCAGGCGATTATGTCATGGGTACCAGGGTTTCCGATTGATCAGGCTCAGGATATCGGCTTTAAGGTGTATGGGTCGCGACTCGACAATATCCTGGCATTTGTCACGCTGGTCATCATGGCACCGGTTGCCGAAGAGGTACTGTTTCGCGGGTATTTATATGGCAAACTAAAGAACAGCGTACCTGCTATTATTGCTGCGTTAGCGACCAGTTTGTTGTTCGCAGCGGCACATGGACAGTTGAATGTTGCTGTTGACGTGTTTGTTCTGAGCCTGATCCTATGCGGGCTACGTAGTCTGACGGGCAGTATTTGGGCCGGTATTTTGGTACATATGATCAAAAACGCTATCGCGTATTATGCTTTATTTGTCAGCCCGTTTGTTGGCGGATAGCTTGGTAATTAGGGTCTGACCGGATATAATGAATCGTATCATGGCTATGATAGTTGCAGTGGTTAATCCGCAGACTCCGGTTCGCCGGTAATTTTCTTTCCTTTCGATTTTACTTACAAACCAACCGGAGAAACACATGAAAGTCAGTCAACTTTTTACAAAAACGAGCAAAACAACACCTGGCGACGAGACAGCCAAAAACGCCCAGCTACT
>CAZCYG010000056.1:0-6339 GCA_964502795.1 uncultured Candidatus Saccharibacteria bacterium
CCAGGCGGTAACGCCACTTTATATGAAAGTGGATGGAAATCTGACGCGAACGGGGGTACTGCAAAATGATTCGATACCCTTTTTGATCACGGGGTATGAGATACCGTATAAATTTGATGTCAAAAACACAGGTAACGTTCATTTTACGGCGTATTTTTATGGCCAGGTCAGTGGATTGTTATTTGGCCAGCAACCTGAAGTTGGAGAGGATCACCTGTTGATGCCGGGCAAGATCCGTACCATAGAAGGGCAAGTGCCGACACCGCTTTTACCAGGTCTCTACAAGGTGACATATGGATACAAAGTCGATTTTGCGTCGATTATTACGGTCAAGACCGCATATATACTATTTATCCCACCATGGTCGATTGTTACGCTTGTGTTTATCTTTTTTGCTGTCCGATGGGTGCGTCAGTGTCGAAAGGAATCGCCAGAGCAATCCAAAAAGAAAAACTAAGGATTCTTCGCAACAACCGTGTAGACGACGTCAACAGTATAAGACCCAGCGCTCTTTGTAATGTCGGTAAGCGCGCCATACGTGACGGTCGTATCGTCGCCATTTTTGTATGGCCCAATAGCATCTTTGATAAGTGTGGGAGTCGTTTTCATGCCAATAAAGTCTGTTGTTGATCCGGTTGTATTGTATCCCCAGGTATTGACCGCCAGTGTTGCTGCTGAACCGTTACTGCTTGCCGGAATAGTATCGCTGCCACCCGACAAAGTCATGGTAGTAGTGGTTGGACTAAGGGCATAAAGCCGATAGCCGATGACGTCGTTTGATGTAACTGTGAGCGTGTGGTTGCCGGTGCCACTGAAATTACCTCCGCTTGGAGTCAGATTAATACCGACATCGCCGCCGAGCGCAATTGCCAAACTGGTAAGTGATCCAAATGGCACGTCAGCGCTAAAAACCCCTTGGCCAAAAGGAGATGCATAGACGGGTTGCTGGAGCAACAGTGCGCTAACAAGTGCCAAGAATGTTGGGACAAAATGGATCCTGTTAACCACAAGTTTCTTCATTATGTATAACTATACTATACTTGCAGAGTGAAGTCCGTTCATAGAGCGCTGCATCTGCGCCATAAAAAACACACAGGAAAACTACTCGCACATAAACATACATCCTATCGGGTGCTGTTTTTGTTAATGTTGGCGCCGATCGGCATGATGGCATTAGTAGATCAGATATCGGCGCGCGCGAGTGAATACGTTGTGTCGGCGACGGTTCCGGCACCGCTGCCAACTGATGCGCCAGTAATTACGTCTCCGCATACTAATGCCGTTGTTACCTCGCAAGTGGTAGCTGTGAGAGGTATCTGTCCGGTTGTAAGCCCCGCCGTCATCATTATGATTTATGAGGGTGATGTGTTGTTGGGATCGACGCCATGTGGGCCTGAGGGTACATTTACAGTTCCTGTGACGTTGACTCTTGGCACACATACAATCCAGGCAAAAGTAATAACCATCACAGGCCAGGTAGGTGCTGTGAGTGACGATGTAGTAGTAACGTATCAAGTCCCAGCTACTCCAAGCACGGGTAAGACTAAAGATATGACAGGTGATGTTGCTGGTATTGGTCTACCGGTCAGAATTATACCGTCCAGCCCGTATGCAGTCATTAGCCCCACCGGACAGGTAGCGTGGCAGGGAACTATTCGTGATGGGTCACTACCATATTCCGTAACAGTTGACTGGGGTGATGGACAGATGAGTACCTACAAAGTTGGGGATAATCTGGAACAATCGTTTTCTCATCAGTACAGCAATATCACGACGCATACGATTATTGTCAAAGTAGCCGATGCGTATGGGGACACCGCAACAGTATACAGTGTTGCTGTCACGTATCGCACTCAACAAAATCTTGGTCTGGGCGTGGACGGTCATTTACCATCAATGTCACCGTTCGTGAGTTTTATTGAGCGATACATCTGGCATATATACATTATTACGTTGTCGAGTCTGATATTTTTGTGGTACATCGAGCATGGTCGTCACCTCAGTTTGCAGTCAATTCCAATTACTAAAAAAAAATCTCGAAGACAAAAACGACGATAAAAGTGCTTGATTTTTTAAAACTTATGCTATTATTGTAGAGAACGAAACCCTTACCAAAGGTAAAAGAAGAAAAAAATGAAAAGCTCCTCGCTCAAACAAAACATAAACATGACAGGAAAAATGCGCATTGTCGTAATGGCCGCATTTGTTTTTAGTGTCATTGTGTCACCTCTAGTCGCGCATAATGCATTTGCTGCCGTTGGGCAGTCTATGGTTCGTTTTGACCGCATGAAAACCAGCACGGCAACAACTGGTATGGTATGCTTTACGCCCGCCACAACCTCTGCCGATGTCAAGACGTGGTCGGTCACGTTCCCGACCGGATTTACCGTATCAACAACTGCTGCGGACTGGCAGACAAGCAATATCTCGACATCCAACCTGCCATCTGGCGCATCCGCGTGGCCAAATGCGACATCAGCAACCGCTGTTGCATCTAGCCAGACAGTCACCTGGACGAACGGTACGGCCCAGACGATGAACTCCGGTACGCAGTATTGCTATAACTGGACAGCAACGGCTGCGATTACAACTGCATCAAGTGCAAACCCTAATTTAAGCGGTACCATGGGTACGAAAAACAGCTCGGCTGTCGACATTGATACAGGTGCATATGCCACGGCGACAATCTCCAATGACCAGATTACTGTTACTGCAACGGTTCCCGCGCTCTTCTCCTTTGCGCTAAGTGCCAACACGGATGCACTCGGATCGATTAGTACGGGCGCTGTTTCTACCAGCGGCACACCGGTCACTGCAACGGTCAACACCAACGCCAAAAATGGCTGGACGGTATGGGCGAAAGACGCCAATACAGGTCTTACCTCAACGGCTGCATCAAAGACCATTGCTTCGACAACGCCTGGTTCAAACAGTACTTTGATTGCTGGTACAGAAGGTTACAACATGGGTGTCGCCTCGGCACAGGCTGGTGGTTCTGGTTCTATAACCATTCAGACACCATTCGTCTATAGCGCAACGCTGGGCCGAGGTGGTGGACTTAATACAACGCTGGCGCCAATTGCTATTTCGAACGGTACGGCAGATACGGCAGTGTTGACTCTACGCAACAACGTCGCAATCAATGCCACAACACCTGCAGCGACAGACTATACAGATACGATTACCGTTGTTGGCGCTGGGTTGTTCTAGCTGGACGATGTAGCAAGGAATTATGTGTTGCCAGTACTGACTGACAACAATCATATGTAGTATAATTGCTACTTAATGACACTACCATGGAGGATGAAAGGGATTATTGCCTGGGGCGGGCTGACGTTGCTCGTGGTTGGGCTGTTGGCAAGCATTGCTCGTGCAGTTGATCAATCAAATGGGTTTTCGTTGCAGGTCTCACCGTCGCCACTAGTGGCAACAATTAAACCAGGTGAGACAAAAGATCTGGAACTAAAGATTAGAAACGCTGGTGCCGAGACAGAGGAACTAAAGATTGAGTCGCGCAAGTTTTCTGTTAACCGTCAGACAGGTGAAGTGTCACTCGATGATGCGGCACCGTCTGAGATTGCCCAGTGGGTAACCTACAGCGCACCAAAATTTAAAGTGAATCCAGGCGAATGGTATACGCAAAAAATTCATGTGGCACTGCCAAAACAAAGTGGCTTTAGCTACTCACTCGCCCTCATCATTAGTCGTACCCAAAATCCCCAGGCGACCGAATCCGGCCGTCTCATCAAAGGTTCGGTTGCCGTATTCACGCTCTTGAACGTTGATCGTCCAGGAGCCGTACGAAAAATCGATATTACCGAATTCAAAGCATCTCAGTCGATATATGAGTATTTGCCAGCTCAGTTCAGTATCTCGTTTAGAAACACCGGCAACACGATTGTGCAACCATATGGTAATGTGTTTATTCAGCGCGGAAGTAATGACACGACACCTATTGCAACGCTGCCAGTCAACGACAAAGGCGGATATTTGCTACCTGACACGCCGCGGACGCTTGATACGACCTGGAGTATAGGGTTTCCTGTATTCGAATCTCCACAGGCAGGTAGTAGCGACCGGCATTTAAGGTGGGACTGGTCAAAGATGGCCGATTTTCGTATTGGGCCGTACACGGCAAAATTAGTGGCTATTTATAACGATGGTGAACGTGATGTGCCGATCGAACGAGAGGTTACCTTTTGGGTGATTCCATGGCGTACAATCCTTATTATTACGGCTGTCGTGGGATTGCTATTGTATCTTCGCCACAAGCAAATCCAGCGCAAAACAAGAAAAGCTGTACAAAAGGCGCTGGAAGAGCGCGATAAGAAACAGGGAGCGGGACAATGACGGTTGGCAGAACAATCCAGAGGGGCGTATTGTCGGTGCTTGTGACGGCCATTACTGTATCGAGCTTTTCGCAGGTGGTGTCAGCGGCCGATGTCCAGGGTAACTTCTCACTACAAGTATCACCATCTCCGCTCGTTGCAACGCTTAAGCCCGGTACAAATACAGCACTTGAACTAAAGATTAGAAACGCTGGTACGGTTGCCGAAACACTCAAGATTGAATCGCGCAAGTTTAGCGTAAATAACCAAACGGGCGAAGTACATCTGGATGATGCGGCACCGTCTGAGGTTGCCCAGTGGGTAACCTACAGCGCACCAACATTTACTGTCCAACCGGGCGAGTGGTATACACAAAAGATCCGCATCAATCTCCCCAAAGATACTGGTTTTAGCTATTCGCTCGCCCTTGTCATCAGTCGCACCCAAAACCCTCAAGCAACTGAATCAGGTCGTCTAATCAAAGGTTCAGTTGCCGTGTTTACCCTTCTTAATATTGATAGGCCTGGTGCTGTTCGTAGGGTTGAAGTACAGGATTTTTCTACTTCATCAGGTATTTATGAATATCTACCAGCAACTATCAGTATCCGATTTAAAAATACCGGCAACACGATCGTACAACCATATGGCAATATGTTTATTCAACGCAGTAGTAATGACACAACACCAATTACGACATTGCCAGTAAATGACAAACGGGGATATCTCTTGCCCGGTAGTGAGCGGGTACTTACCACTGATTGGTCGGATGGCTTTCCCCTGTATGAGGTAACGGCCACGGCTGGTGATGGCCAGCAGAAAAAGGAAGTCTGGGATTGGTCAAAAATAGCGAATTTTCGTATCGGTCCATATATGGCAAAGTTAGTAGCGGTTTATAATGATGGCCAGCGTGATGTAGCGCTCGAAAAAGAGACGAGCTTTTGGGTACTGCCATGGAAGATTATTCTGGGAGTTATTGCTGCAGTTGCTTTGGTAGCTCTTGGTGTGTGGACACTGCTCCGTAAGATCTGGACACTCATCAAACGTGGTAAAAAACGAGAACGCGTTGATCAAAAAACAGAATAAAATATCCCACCAATTACTTATTGTACTGGTGCTTATCCTACGCTATACTAAGCACAAAAGGATACGGAATGACGGGGTATAATGCGTTACTTGCTAAACTAATGGCATTTACGGGATACATAAACATACTGACAACTGGTAAATGGCGTATCGCGGTACTACTGTTATTTGTTATTGGAGTTATTATGTCACCTCTTGTAGCACACAATGCATTTGCCGCTGTTGGTCGCGCCCTCGTACGCTTTGACCGCATGAAGACCAGCACGGCAACAACCGGTATGGTCTGTTTTACGCCAGCAACGACCTCTGCTGACGTTAAAACGTGGACAGTGACATTCCCAACAGGATTTACGGTTAACACTACCGGAGCTAACTGGCAGTCAGGTAATATCACGACAACTAATTTACCATCGGGCGCCACTGCTTGGCCTGCCGTGACATCTGCAACTGCTTCAGTATCTGGCCAGACTGTTACGTGGACTAATCCCAGTGTCCAGACGATGAACTCAGGCACACAGTATTGCTACAACTGGACATCAACGAGCACGATAACAACCGCATCAAGCGCGAATCCTAATCTATCCGGCAGTGTCGCGACTAAAAATAGCTCATCTGCAGAGATTGATTCCAGCTCATATGCGACCGCAACTATCTCAAACGATCAAATCACGGTCACAGCGACTGTTCCACCGTTATTTTCATTCGCACTGAGCGGTAACACCGACCCTCTGGGCACCCTCAGCACCGGTTCAGTCACGACGAGCGGCACTCCTGTAACGGCGACTGTCAACACAAATGCCAAGAATGGTTGGACCGTATGGGCAAAGGATGCTAGTACGGGGCTAACCTCTACCGCTGCATCTAAGACTATTGCGTCAACGACTCCCGGTACCAATAGTACCCTTGTTGCGGGTACCGAAGGCTATAA
>CAZCYG010000057.1:0-6329 GCA_964502795.1 uncultured Candidatus Saccharibacteria bacterium
TTCATCAAGACATTCCGGGATAAAAAATGGTGTATTGTCGGTTGGTTTATCGGTTTTATGGCGCTTGCTGCATTGATGGTTGCATTTTATCCGGCGATGCATCAGGACGGCACGATTGATCAGCTTGTTGCAACGATGCCGCCAGCCTTTAAGGGCCTGGTGGGCAACCTGGCCGATTTGACCCGTTTTGATACATATCTCGCATCGCAGCTTTTTGACATTCGTATCTCACTGCTCGCCGGTATTATGGCAACGATACTTGCACTTGGTATCACCGTGAATGAGGAGGAGAAAGGGCAGTTGCGTACGGTGTTGGCGCTTCCAATTGGCAGGACAAAACTGTTACTCCAAAAATGGTTTGCTATGCTCGTCATCATCTTTGTTGTGCTACTCGGTACGACCGTGAGTATTTTTGCGTTGCAAGGTACGGTTGATGCGTCTATCGAATTTAGTGTGCTTATGAACCTATTTATCATGACCTGGCTTGTCATTACAACGCTTGCCAGCGTGACATTTGCTGTCGCGATGGCGTCAGGCAAACGTAGCCTTGCGATGCTGTTTGGTATTTTGCTACTCGCAAGTAGTTTCATTATCTCGACGTTTGGGGCGGCGGTCGATTGGTTGGCTGACTACGAAAAACTATCGATTTTCCATTATTTCCCAGCTTCGGACGTGGCGCGAAATGGTATTGATAGCAATAACGTTATCGTTCTCGCTAGTGTCATGCTAATCTCACTGTTTATTGCGATTATTGTATTTCGCCGACGCGATGTGAACTAGACGCTCATGCTTGTTGCTACAAGATAAACATGGCACACTAGATTTCATGAGTGAGTATATTAGTACAAGAGGTGCATATATCGACAGACCACGTTCGTACAGCGATGTTGTACTTGAGGGATTAGCACCAGACGGTGGTTTGTATGTTCCTTCGGAGTATCCAAAGTTTTCTCATGCCGAGCTTTTGGATATGGCTAATTATTTAAATAATGGTCAATATACATATCCTGAACTTTTTGTTGCAGTGCGATCCCATTTTGTTGGTGATAGTATGAGTCTGTCAGAACAAAAGGAGTTAGTTAGAAAAGCATACACTGCTGAGAAGTTTCCAAATGTTAGAGATGGAAATTATGTACCTGTTCGGCAAATTGGTGACAATTTATTTATTCAAAACCTGTCGTCGGGACCGACTGCAGCCTTTAAAGATATTGCGTTGCAAGCGGTGGCTCAGGACATGGAGCGAGAGTTGTTACTCCGTGATCAACATCTGACAATTCTTGGTGCAACCTCAGGTGATACTGGATCTGCCGCAGAAGCAGCACTCAGGGATTTGTCCCAAGTTGACATATTTATGCTTAGTCCCCAGTATGGCAAAATGTCTGATTTTCAGAGGGCACAAATGGCTGAATTATCGAGTGCAACAGTTCACAATATATCTATGGATGTAATGTTTAGTCCCTTGCAGGATCTTGTGAAGGAAATTAAAAATGATCCGGAATTTGCAGATATAGGCGCAGTCAATTCGATTAACTGGGCGCGTGTCGCGTCACAAGTCCCATACTACTTTTCGGGATATTTTCAGGCGATTGAGCAGAGTGGGTCAAGTGCGAAGATTGGTGATGAAGTTGACTTTGTTGTGCCATCGGGCAATATGGGTAATGCTTTAGCTGGCTATATCGCAAAACGGATGGGACTACCAATTAGGAAAATTATCGTTGCAACTAACGAGAACGATGTAATGCACCACTTTATACAAAATGGTGTCTATGTTGAGAACGAATCTGTCGAGACAAGTAGCCCATCAATGGATATAAAATCACCATCAAATGACAAACGTTTAATATTTGATGTACTTGAAAATAACACTGTCAAAACAAGGCAATTCGAGGAACAGCTAAAGCGAACAGGTATAGCCAGTTGGGCTGACATCGGAAGGGACGATATAGATTTAAAGAACTTCGGTTTTGATAGTGGTACATCAAACCATGATCAACGCATACAGACGATCAAGCGTGTACACGATGAAGGACATGGATTTATCGATCCACATACGGCAGATGGAGTTGGGGTAGCGTATCGTCGTGGTGCACATGATGTGCCGACAATTGTCATGGAGACAGCGTTGCCCGTAAAATTCGAGGATACGATTCGTGAAGCAGTAGGATACGTACCCGAGCGAGAAGAACGTTTCAAGAATATCGAGCAATCATTGCAGCGTGAATTTGGATTTGTTGCGATGAAATATGACCTAGATACTTTGAAAGACTATATCCGAACTCATCGTCAATCTTGATAAATAAACGAAATGCATATGCTTGCAGCTAGGCAACGAGCATGGCACACTACAGATATGACGACGAGAGAAAACAGAGTTATTCCATTTGGCATGCCAGAACAAGTGTTCGATGACTATAAAGAAGGTGCTGAACTACGTCGGGCGCAGTGGGTTGCGGATAATCGACCAGATGTGACATTTCAGCAGCTGCATCACACCTTACCGCTACGATGGGAAACGATTAGCCAGTTGCAGTTTGAGCCATTTGGAACACCGTTTGACATGCCGACTGAACTGTTTTGGGATACTACAGCAGGAAATTTCAAGTACACTGACCCTGAAAAACTAACTGGACGAGTTGACTATCCCGGTGGTAATGATCTGCGAAGGCAGTGGGTAACGGAAGCGTATCCAAATGTCAGTAATGAAGAGCTGGAACAGATTGAATCCATGCGCACACAGACACTTTCGCGGCTGGTTTTGTCGCGGACGATTATAAAGGGTATAGATGTCGGTATCTGAGCTAGCGGAACGTATATTTGAAAAACAGGCTAATGGTCCTATCGTAGTTATGGGAATTGGCTTACCTGGTGCTGGAAAAACAGAGGTTCTAAAACCTCTTTCTGAAGAATTTGACCCCATAGCATTGTATCTCAGTAGAAAGGCAGTGCAGAATATGGTTTTGCGGGATCAACCTGATGCATATCAGCTTCCTAGCACCTCATTTAATCGTAAAACATGGACACGACTTTATAGCAATGCTGGGGAATACCTCAGGGCAGGCGGTTCCGTCATTGTTGATGCAACCCATACTAGCGAAAAACGTCGGCAATTGAGTGTTATACAGTATCATCAAAGGGGTGCGGTAGCTGTTATTGGCGCGTATTTTTCCATAAGTCACCCAAGTATGGCGCTAGAGAGACTTCAGATTTCCATGCATGGTAATAGCTTTACGTCTATGGTTGAGGACTTGAAACGTAAGCCACCTTCCTTGAGCGAAGGTTTTAGCGATATTATTCGTATTAGTTCAGACGAATTGCCACCAAGCTTGATATAAATGATCTCTAGTCTTGAGGGGACACAGTGAGGTATAATAGTCCTATCACTCATGCGATGTAAGTGGTGGATAGAGAAATTCGTACAATCGAATTCCTGTACCCGTTACTTAATCGCTTAAGACAGAGTGAGTAAGGAGTTTTATGAGTACCATTAATCCTAATGGGAAAGAAATTATTAGTGTCAGCACCGAGCTGGCGGGTAAAACATTGACACTCGAAGTCAACCGTGTCGGATTCCGCACCACCGCAAGTGTGTTGGTGAAGTACGGCGATACAGTCGTGCTGGGTACTGCGATGGTCGGCAGCCGTCCCGTGCAGCTGGATTATTTCCCGCTATCTATAGACTATGAAGAAAAATTTTATGCAGCTGGCAAAATCAGCGGCAGTCGGTTTATCAAGCGCGAAGGCCGTCCAAGCGACGAAGCGATCTTGATCGGTCGCCTGATCGATCGTCCAATTCGTCCGCTGTTTCCGAAAGGCTACCGCCAGGAAGTGCAGGTAGTGGCGAGTGTCCTCTCTATGGATCCAAACTTCCGCCCGGATGCAGTTGCAATGATCGCGGCATCCAGCGCATTGACGCTGACAGGTACACCATTTGATGGTCCTGTTGCCGGTATCCGTGTTGGTCGCTTAAACGGCGAGTTTAAGGCGTTTTTGACACCAGAGGAGCGTGAGCAGAGCGATCTAGACTTAGTCGTTGCTGGTATCGAAAGCGGTATCACCATGGTAGAGGCAGGGGCGAATGAAGTATCTGAAGATGTGATTGCCGACGGCCTAGCATGGGCGTACGAGCAGTATCAGCCAGCGATCGCACTGCAAAAAGAACTGGCTGCCAAGATCGCACCTATCGCTCAGGAATACGAATTGGTATTGCCAAACGAAGAAATCCAAAAAGTCGCCTATGACTGGACTGACGGCAAACTGGGCGAAGCGCTCCATCATCCATATCCAGAGCGTAACGAACTGGTGAACAACCTGCGTTGGGATTATCACGAAGCAATGGCTGAAAAGGTCGAAGATTACGATACACTGCGTGACGAATACGACGAAGCATTTACCAAAGCCCTGCATGATGATGTGCGCAAACACATTGTCGAAAGTGGTACACGTCCCGATGGCCGCAAACTGGACGAAATCCGTCCGCTGTCGAGCGAAGTCGGCGTGTTGCCACGTACTCATGGGTCGTCAATCTTTACCCGCGGCGTGACACAAGGCCTGAACATTATCACGCGTGCGCCGCTTAGTTACGCGCAGATGATCGATACGATGGAAGTCAATGACG
This sequence comes from uncultured Candidatus Saccharibacteria bacterium, assembly GCA_964502795.1. Taxonomy (GTDB): domain Bacteria; phylum Patescibacteriota; class Saccharimonadia; order Saccharimonadales; family Saccharimonadaceae; genus UBA2112. Next base: position 4,616 of record CAZCYG010000057.1, read on the forward strand.
GTGAGCGCCGCTACATGCACCACTACAACGCGCCTGGCTACACCGTGGGTGAGGTTCGTCGTCTGGGCAGTCCGGGTCGCCGCGAAATTGGCCACGGCTATCTGGCGGAACGCGCGCTTATTCCAGTGCTTCCAAGCGAAGAAGAGTTTCCCTATGCAATTCGTAGCGTCACCGAAATCATGAGTCAGAACGGTTCGACGTCTATGGCAGCGACGTGTTCGTCATGCTTGGCGCTGATGGACGCTGGTGTACCAATCAAACGTCCTGTTAGTGGTATCGCCATGGGTCTGATGATGGATGGCGATACGCCGTATGTGCTATCTGACATCGCTGATGCCGAAGATTTTGCTGGTGATATGGACTTCAAGGTAACGGGTACAAGCGAGGGCATTACGGCGATTCAAATGGATATGAAAGTCCATGGTCTGCCGGTAAGTGTTTTGCGCCAGGCAATCGACGGCGCCAAACCTGGTCGTGCGCATATTTTGCAGCACATGCTGACGACGCTAGCTGCGCCAAAACCGACCCTCAGCCCATACGCGCCACGTATCGAAAAGATCAAGATTAACCCAGACAAGATCGGTGCAGTTATCGGTAAGGGCGGTGAAGTGATCAACAAGATTACCAAAGAAACAGGTGCTGAGATCGATATTAAAGACGATGGTTTAATTACTGTCGCTGCAGCTGATACCGAAAAGATTGAAAAGGCACTCGACTGGATTCGTGGCCTGACCGAAGAGCCGGAAGTTGGCAAAATCTACGAAGGTACCGTCGTCAGTATCAAAGAATTCGGTGCGTTCGTGAACATCCTGCCCGGCATCGACGGCATGGTACACATCAGCAAACTCAGCAACGAACGCGTCGAGAAAGTCGAAGATGTCCTGCACGAAGGCCAGGTTGTCAAAGTTAAACTGACCGGTATCGATGAGCGCGGACGATTGAGTCTGAGCATTAAAGACGTCGAAGATAATTAGCTAGACGTAAGCTATATCATACAGCTACAGGATTATCTGTCGCTGTATGATATAAATAAACTATGGACGGCACGACTAATATCACCATGAAGCAAATAATCCTCATGGCTGTTCTTTCGGTATCGCTGATGGTGGGTGTACTTTTTTGGGTGACAGCCGTTGATCTCGTCGGGAAAATTATTGGTGGTGTTTTGATGGGAATAGGTATCGCATTGGTAATATCTTTTTCTATTACGAGGGACAAAATTGCCGCTGATCGTCGATTACTTCGGGCAAACAGCAGGCGAATTGATGCGCGTATTGATGCCGTGATAGATGATGGCGGCAGCCCGGATGGTTTGGCCAGCTATTTTTACTTGCAACTAAAGGATCCGAATGATGATATATCTGTATACACAAGCGATCCGTTAACGGGTAGTAGCAATGTGGTCAGGAGTTTGCTGGAATACGCTCGCGAGCACGGTCTCGATAACGAAACGACTTTGCCTGTCTATATCGACCCCGCTGACAAGACTCATTATTTCGTTGATGTGTCTAATGATTTAGAGCAGGTTTTAAGAACAAAGTTGGGTCAGTGATTGAGCTGCGATTGCTCAGGAGTGCTCCAGAGAGTACAATCGTTTGATTTATATATTAATCGGGAGTTGAATAAATGACTAAACCAATCATTATTACATTTGTTGGCATTCGAGGCTCGGGCAAGACAACAGTTGGCAGACCATTGGGACAGGAAGTGGGGG
>CAZCYG010000058.1:0-6285 GCA_964502795.1 uncultured Candidatus Saccharibacteria bacterium
CGCTCTTTCGCTTTTGATTCAATATATTTTTTTTGCTCTTCTTTCGTCATCTTTACATGATTCATGAGAGACTCCTATTAGTTAGTTGTTAATAAAAGTCCCCAGGATTATGACGCGGTGCCGGTAGCGAGATGTTCCCTGGGGTGGGCTCGCCATTAGTGCGGACTTATGCGCTTGAAATCAGTATACTACAGACGTCAGTGAGTATACTATTACAAAAGTTGAACATTAAACCAGGTGATGTTGACAGTGTGAGGTGTGCATCCCACAACGAGGAAATTATTTACCAGCCAACAAACTTTGCAACCATGCCCAGAACTCTTCGACTGGTGATTTGACCTGCCATACATGGAGTACTAATTCTTGAGGAATTTTAGTAAGCCATAGCAGGAATACAACGACACCGAGACGTTTATATGAATTGAGCCATTGTTTCTCTTTTGTCTCCTTGCCTAGTTTCATCATGACATTGTGATAGATAAAGAAGTGTTCAAAAATATTCGGCGCAAAGAATAATATGAATCGCCACGCGGGATTGAGTTCAAAAATGATGACACCTATCAGTCGCCAGAAGTACAAAAATATACTAGCGCCACGGGCGAGCTTGTTTACCCAAGTGAGCGAGATGATGAGCTGAATAGTCAGATAGTAGGTGTCAAATAATTTATCGGTCGTTGGATAGTTGGGGATTTCCACCCCAAATAACTTGACGATATTTGTGTCAGCGGCATCTACGACAAGTGACGCCAGAGCGCCCCATAGCGGCCAACGAAACATGGTAAGCGGTACAAGTAGACGAATGGCGATGATAACGATAAACCCTATTTCCATGATCAGTCCTTGCTTATGGTTATATGTTGGCAATCATTATAACAGGTTCGTTGGATGTGGCTACTTTGGTGCTATTGGCTCGATGGCCTTTTTGATCTGATCAACAGTGACGCGCGCAGCATTGATCCCGTCAGATGCGTAGTAGCTGTGGTTGGGGTTATCGCCAATGACCTTTGGTAATCCTGCCCATTCTTTGGCCAGACTGGCGGCAAATTGTTCGCTCGTCAGCTCGCCATTGACATACTGTTCGGACCCGCGTCGTTCGATGAGCGCGACAGCCAATTTGTCCTGCATGGGTTGGTCAAATGTGTGACTCGTATTAATATCAAGCTGATGAACGAGTCCGGCGAGCGTCGTGTTGATAATTTGGTACCGTCCAACAGCACTGCTGGCACTACCTTGACGAACATGTTCGTCTTGCCACTTCATGACGTCTGTAATTGACATCTTTGTAAAGTTAATCGACTGATTTCTCGCGTTACCAAAATACGCGTTGTAGTTACCTTTGCTTTCTGCCTGCGCGATGAGCTGCAATAGTGGTGCATATGTTGCGGGGTCAACAATCAATCGGCGGTTTTGCATATAATGAGTATAAACAATAACGCTCCCAACAGCGAGGATGGCACCGATCACTATGTATGGTTGTTTCTGGCGTAGCCATCGTTTGAGAGCGCGTATACGCTTGTTAAAAACTTTTCGGATCACTCTTTCTATTATATCGAAAGACATAGCTGATTTGTTATCATGAATATATGACAATCGAGCGAATAACCGTCAGCTTTGAATCATCAGTTGATACTATTGGTGCCCGTATGATCGTCCGACTACCCCAAGACGCCAGTGAAAAGATGCCGTCGCGTGGACAGGTGAGTGTTCAGGGTACAGTCAATGGTCATGAATTTCAGACTGTGCTTGAGCCAGATGGCCGATGGGGTCATTGGTTTAATGTTACAAAAGCTCAGCAAAAAGAATTTGCTATTGTGGCAGGTGACACAATCACCGTGGTGTTGGCACCACGCAAAGAATGGCCTGAACCGACGATTCCTAAAGATTTTCAGAAGGCTCTGGCTGTTGCTCCGCAAAAGGTCAAAGACAAGTGGCGGGATATTACGCCTATGGCTCGTTGGGAATGGATACGCTGGGTGAATGCAACAAACAGCTCGGATACTCGCAGTATTCGGATTGAAAAGTCGATATCAAAGCTAAGTGGTAAACACCGTCGGCCATGTTGCTTTAATTTGGCAGCCTGTACTGATATGGAACTGTCGAAAAACGGTCGGCTGGTCGAAGTGTAGCTGTTTTCCGGTACACTAGATAAAAGTTATACTAACCATTATGACGACAGAAAGGTTTAATAAACATGGATGAAAATATTTCAGCGGCCGAACAAATAGCAAAACCAGACTATCAGGAAACCGATGTATTTGCATGGGCAAATAATGTATTGCAGTACAAAGAAGAGCTTAAAATCGACCTGTTTCTCATTAGTAAGACATATATTCCCTACCGCACAAATCTGGCACCAGAACTAAAAAAACAATTAGAGCCACTATTTATCGACGGGCTGTTGGAATATTTGTTTGAGGGTGCCGAAACAGGCATGATTGTTCGTGGATTCGAGGAAGCCGAAAGCGAGACGGGCGTGTTACAACGAACGCAGGTATTTAAAATCCCGAACGCTAAAGAGACATTGAATTGGATTAAAACCCAAGAGCATGAAATCGAAATATTCAACGACGACGAGCATGATTTCAAAAATATCAAAGGTATCTTGGCGCGTGTATCACATCCGGAAATGAAACAAGCGGTATCGATTATGAAGGTACTGCCAAAATCAAATGTCATGCAGGGCCGTGTCGGATGGATGGTACGTGGCGGCAAGTTCGTGCCATTTGACGCCGATGCTGCGCTGAGGATTCCAGGCGACAATCAGTTGCTTGTTATCGACCAGGATATGTATGTGTTTAGTCAGGCCCGGTTGAAGCAATTGTTTAATTATGATGCCAAGGAAGCGTCAGTCGCTGAAAAGAAAGTTACCGAAATTGCCGCTAATTTCAGGTTGTCATTTCCTGAAGGCCAGGATCTGCAGACATTGGTTGCTGACAAAAAGAGTATTATCAAAAAACTGCAGAAAATTGATCCGACACGTGTCAAGCAAGAAGAATTAATCAACCATGCCAATGAACTGGGGATTGATTTGATGGAGGATGATAGTGGGGCGATTATTATCATGGACGACAAAGACATGGGTAAATTCGTCAATCTGCTCAATGATGATTATATGGAATCAGCACTCACTGGTGAACGTTACGAGATCATCAAAAAGAAACCACTTCGACCAACGGACGACGAGTCACAGCCAGGCGAAGCTCAGCCAGGGCTGTAAATAATCGGGCTATTTTATTCTAGATCGGTGATTCCCTGCTACAATTGGTACTGACGTAATATCTGAAAGGAATGAGTATGCTTTCATATCTCCGCTCTACTCATTATCGGCCTACTATCAAGCAGCGAGATGCTCTGCAACCAGGCAGCTGGATTCGTGCTGAACGACCAAGCGAGGATGAGCAGGCGCAACTGATTGATTTGGGCGTCGATACTGACCTGATGACCGATGCACTTGACCCGCATGAGGTGCCGCGTGTGGAATCGAATGATGGCTGGACGTATTTCATTACCCGCTTACCTGATACGGACGATGATTTTAACGACTATACGACACCAATTTTGTTTGCACTTGACAGTCAGTATATCGTTACGGTTAGCCGTAATAGCTTAGGCCGATTATGGCAGCCGTTTATTGACAACATCCAGGCCCCCACCACGCAAAAAACGAAATTCTTTATGCTGATGCTCGAATCAATCACTAAGCAGTACCAGACACGAGTGGCGTCGATTAACCGTCAGATGCGTGCCACGACCAGCGACGTCAGATCGTTGAATTCCAAAGACATTATTACCTTGACCGAATACGAACGAAAATTGAATGACTATCTGGATGCACTGCAACCGACTAACACCGCACTCGAAAAGATACTGGGCGGGAAACTATTGCCACTCTACGAAGACGATCGTGATTTGGTCGAAGATTTGTCAATCGAGTTTGAACAGCTAATCGCACGCTGTGTCAGCTTGCTGCGTACCATTACGAATGTGCGCGATTCATATCGCGCGGTCATGGATACGCGATTGAATGAGACAATCCGATTGCTGACGGTTATTACGCTAGCCTTCACCGTTCCAACGATGGTTGCGGGTCTGTATGGCATGAATGTAGATATTCCTGGCGAGCATTCACCGTATACGTTTTGGCTGGTGATTGTTGTCAGTTTGTTGATCTCAGGATCATTGGCGTTGTATTTTCTCCGCAAAAAGTAATTAAATTACACGGTAGCAGCAAATTTGTAACAATTTTTACATAATTATTTTTGACATGGTCGTATAGTAGAAGCTATCAATACTAAATAGGAGGAAAGTATGATACTAGACATCATTCTATGGGTAGTATTCGGCGCATTGGCCGGATGGATCGCATCGATGATTATGGGGACAGATGCTCAGCAAGGAGCGTTCATGAACATCGTTGTCGGTATTATTGGTGCGTTTATTGGTGGATTTTTCGTTCGTATGCTAACGGGCATACAGGTCGAAGGATTCAATTTTATGAGCTTGCTGGTGGCTATATTGGGTGCAGTTATACTGCTGGCAATCGTGAGAATGCTGCGCGGCGGCGCTCCGCATCATGCCTAAATAGTACAGTGCTCCAAATGGCCGCCAACTGGCGGCTTTTTGGAGTGTATACAGACTGTCTGACGTTGCTGGTATAGTTAAGGAGGAATGACCCTGAAAAGACCACATGCTCGAACTGCAATCAAAAGCTTGCAGTCACAGGCTACGATGCGTTGGCCTGTTCTTTCGTATGCAATCTTGCCGATTGTTATTATTGCATTTACATTTGCCGTTGCACTGATTGGATATAGTTTGGCGGTGGCAAACATGGAATCATCAAGCAATAAATCAATTAACCGTACAACCCGCGAAAACATGCTGCGTGTTGATGGGGTGTTTGATGCGTATGCGCATGTGCTGTGGGGCAGTACCGGTCGAATGCATTCGGGGCCTGTTGACGAATCCGCGTGGCAAAGCTTTATCGGCGTGTATAATTTATCGCAGAATTTTTCCGGAATGGAAGCGATTGGGCTGGCTTACAGCAATGGCCTGGCAGATATACCAATAAACTATGTATCGCCCCGCACGGACAAAACGGCTTCGGTGATTGGATATAATGTTGCACAAATACCACAGCTACGAACAGCACTTGACCAAGCGGACACATCCGGCAAAACGACGGTCAGCGACATCATGCCGAATCTCTTTTCGACAAAAAGTGACGTTACATCGACCCGAACAGGATTTTTGATGGTTGCGCCTTTTTATGATCAGACAAAAGTAACTACAGCTGACGAGGGACGTCGGCAGGCATTACAAGGATTCACCCTTGCAATGTTTCGTGGCGATATTTTTTTCGGTAAAGTGTTTCAAAACGTTGATCTGTCGCATGTAAAACTAGAAATTTATTTAGGTAAGCCAAGTACGCAGAATTTGTTGTATCGGGGCGGTACGGTAACAACGAATGATTTTCGTTATGCACAGCAGGAGATTACCGAATATGGTAGGACGTTTACGATTAAATATACATTCGACAAATCATATGTATTGTCGTGGTCATTGACGTATTTCCCGATTATTATTCTCATTAGCACTTTGCTATTGGGTACGCTATTTGCAGGGGTGGCAGGGTATTTACTGCGTAATCGGTACCATCGTCTGACATATGAAAAAGAGCGAGATGTTAATTTTGCAAAAGACGAATTATTATCACTTGCATCGCATCAGCTGCGTACGCCAGCGACAGGCGTCAAGCAATACCTGGGCATGGTGTTGCAGGGATTTGCGGGTGAACTCAGCGATCAGCAGCGCACGTATCTTGAACGCGCATATGCCAGTAACGAGCGTCAATTACATGTTATCAATGACATTTTGCATCTCGCAAAACTTGAAGCAGGAAGAATCGTCCTCACTGAGCACGAATTTAATATCGCGGACATGGTAAAAGAAATCGTCGAGGAACAAACCGAAGGACCGTAGTACATCCACTCACGCTCAACCGGTACCGCATGAGGTCCTTGCTGGCAACGAGGAGCGTGTCACTTTCCACAAGGAGAAGAACGGCTTCTGCGTGTTTGAATTTTGTTTTGTTTATGTTGCTCGCCTGGCTCGTGCCCGGCTCCGGTCACCTCAAGATCGGCCGCGCGTGGCCGGGGCTCTTCGTCTTCCTGGCGATCGTGCCGCTCTACGTGGGCGGCATGGCGCTCGCCGGCTACGAGAACGTGAGCTGGGTGCGGCACCCGATCTACTTCTGGGCCGCGCACGTCTGGGGCGGCGTGCTGACCG
>CAZCYG010000059.1:0-6073 GCA_964502795.1 uncultured Candidatus Saccharibacteria bacterium
AAACCGATATATGATGCAATTCTTTCATTAAATAAGAAAATGTATGATATTTTTGGCCTCAAGGAAGTTCTTCATAATCACAAAGAAATAGTGGCAATAAGTAAAAAGTACATCTGATAAATGTGAGTATCTGCACTCACGAATACTCATTATTAAGTCCCTATACTAGATATTATAAACAAAGACATAGAGTGCTTTGTTTCATATAAAACAGGTATAGATTTTTCGTTTAACGACAGTTTGAGATGTCGGTCTATTACTTGTGTCATAAATTCAATATCAGGAGTAAGAATAAGTGAAAGCCACATCAGATTTTACAGATAAGTGGACGCCAGAAATTGCGGCGTATAATTTCACGCAGATTCCAAACCTACTAATTGAATGTCAGGGTCATCTTGGCCTTACGGACGGCGAACTCATTACGCTCATACAGCTATTAAAGTTCTGGTACAACCGAGACGGACGTATATTCCCCTCTATCGAAACACTGACTAAGTATTCAGGCAATGGTTATTCGACGATTCAACGACGGCTCAAGAATTTGGAGAAGAAAGGCTTTATTAAACGTCGCCATCATTATGGTACATCAAACGACTACGACTTAGTTAATTTACGGATAAAGCTATATCAGCACCAAAAAAAGTGTCCTACATTATCTCAAAAACGAGGAGTTTCCCTCTCGATTATGAGGACACCACTCTCCTCACTTTCTACCGACAAAGAATACGAAGAGCTAAAAAGACGCAATTCTAAAAAAACTGAGAATAACCCTCTAAATCGCTACAAAGATTTTACAGGTCTTTGAGTAGACATTATATGAAAACTATTAAACGAATACCGCCCTAGTATCAATCTTTAATCAGCCCAAATAAACGAGCCATACAAACGTATCGGCCCTCTTAACTAATGTCAAAGGAATAACATGACAACTAATAACATACGAGAAGCATACATTTATATCCGCGCTACTAGCAGCAGCGAACTAAAAGATGAGCGTCAGAAGCGAATCATTCATAACTACGCTAAAGCGAATAACATTCGCATTACCAACATCTTTGTTGATAGGGGCATATCAACAAAGAGCCTAGAACGCCCCGGCTTAAAGGCACTACTTAAAGCAGCCATTGAGAAGCCCGTTGATTGCGTCATAGTTTCTAACTATAGCCGAATTTCACGGAATATCATCGACTACAGGGCTACCGGTGACCTCTTGGCTGTTCTAGGTATCTCACTGGTTGCAGTTGAGAACGGCACAATGCCACAAACGCCAACTGAGTTGTTCATGCAAGAAATTATGGGTCAAGCCTACATGATGAATAATGTACGGCACACTGAAATAGTCAAGGAGAGCATGAAAAGACGGGCCGAAGCAGGATACTCCATGCAACGACCTCCTCTTGGTTACGAAAAGTCTCTCACGTCAGGGCTTTACGTCAAAAATAACACGGCAAGTGCTTTGGGTTGCTACTTTAAGCAGACACTGAGGGGCGAAATGTCCGTAGTTGATTTACGAGAGGCGGTGTCTCGTATTTATCACAAGACCAAAACTATCAGTATGAGACGACTTAGGGCGTTAGTTGGCAACCCTTACTATTCGGGCTACATCAGCTATTGCGGTAGCTTGTATGAAGGATTGCACGAACCCATCTTCTCAGAAGAAGAACAGAATCAACTACTGGAACTATTGAACAACTAAATAAATGGGAGGTGCTGGACGGTAATATGACCGTCCAGCTTGAAAAAGATGAAAGACGTCATTCTGAACAAACGCAAACTACAAATGCTCGCAAGCACTAGCTTGGTAATAACGCCAAGTGAGGCCAGAAAGTTGCTCGGTAAAGATAGCAACGATATGCCAGACGACCTACTGATGATTCTAATCGCACAGCTTCAAGAGTTGGCATTAGAAATGCTTAAGCTGAGAAAATCAAAAAACTCTGACATTTGTAATCAAAACATTTATAATAAAAAGGAATTATGAAGATGAAGAAATCGAATATCACGACCAAAAAAGCACTTGGATATATGCGCATATCTGACAAGAAGCAAATCAAGGGCGAAAGCAAGGCAAACCAAAAGGAAGCAATTAAGAAATATGCCGAGGCAAACGGTATTGAAATTGTCCGATGGTTCTATGATGAGGCAAAATCTGGCAAAAACGCCGAACGTGATGAGTTGCAGAATTTATTGAAAACAGCCGTTAAGATGAAGGGCTCTATAGATTATGTCATTGTCTATAAGATGAACCGTGCTTCGAGGGACTTAGAGTCGTATTTTAGTGGTATACGCACTATTCTTTACTCCAAAGGGATTCAAATACGCTCTGCCACCGAACACTTTGATGATACGCCATCTGGTCATTTCATGGAGGCTATGCACGTCCTTGTCGGTCAGCTTGATAATGAGAACAAGCGTGAGGCCGTAGTCGATAACATGACACGACTTGCCAAGCAAGGCTACTGGCAACACAAACCTTTGAGAGGTTATGACCGATACACCATTAAGAATGGCGAAGGAAAGCCACGACCGTCAATGATTGCTAATAAAGAGGCTGAGAATGTCGCTGACATACTCTTAAGGTTTAATCGAGGAGATTTGAATGTAGCAGAGATGGTACGCTATGCTACTACGAATGATTTCCTAAATCAGTTTGGACAACCATTAACCCAGCAGTATATGACCAATATGTTGATGTGTCCTGAGTACGCAGGATATGTTCATGACAAGTTCACTGACTATCAACTCGTAAAGGGAAGACACGTTGGTATTATCAAAGCAGAGATTTACTGGCAAAACCAAGAGATACTCAAACGCAAGAATAAGGCTTATCTGCAAGGTCTTAAACATCATGAAATCAATATTCTTGTGCCACTACGCAAGTTCATGATGTGTGTCAGATGTGGTAAATCAATGACCAGTAGTAATCCTGGTGGAAAGCAGAGATATTACTGTTCCCGTGAGACATGCCGAAAAACAGGCTCTGTAACCGCCACCATCGCTCATGAACGATTCGAGACGTTGCTAAGTACAATAGAACCAAAAGAAAGCACTATGAAGCTCATGAAAGAGATTCTTATGCGAACTTCTGTTAAGCAACTCGGCAATATCAACACTGACATTGCTAATTTGCATAATAGGCTTGACGGTATTGCTACTACACGTTCAAATACCATTAAACAATTCGTAAATGGTCATCTTTCAATGAAAGACAAAGATGAGCTTATAAACGAGCTAGACATTGAAAAGCTGGAATTATCAACCGAGCTTGAAGAATTAGAAGAACAGCAGACTATCAGCGAGAGCAGCATTGACTATGCCCTGAACTACATGGGAAATATAGCGAAACAATGGTCAGACGCATCGTTAGATTTGAAGCAAAAGTTCCAACATCTCATATTTCCCAATGGTTTCACTTATGACATACAAAGCGATAATTTTATAATCAACAAAATCAGCCCCCTTTACAGATGTATAACACCTGAAATGGAGACTGATTTTGCGAAAAATTCTAGTTTGGTGACCCACACCAGTGAGAGTTTACACCTGATAAAGCAAGAAGGTAAACGTTGGCGAAGTATATTAGACCCGATGTACAGAGAGTATAAATTACAGATACGCAGTCGTGATTAGTATATTCCCAGCCTGAATGTACACCTAATAGTAGAACTATAGATAAGTACCTAAAATGTTAGATGTTTGTTTGTGTTTCTATCTTTCGTGACATACGTGGGGTACGGGAGGGGCTGACAGGGCTACCTGTCTAAGTCCTGTTTATTGGAGTACTACTTTAGTCTGTCATTTTTAGGATTGCCAGAAAACAGAAAATCCATACCTTTAGCTCATTTTGTTGAAACGCCAGATGTCTTCGTACTCGTGTCGCTTCAGCTCTATTGCCAAACCACGTGCGTCAGGCTCACTCAGAAAGCTAACATGAGCCATGCTTAGTGACGGTAAGCCATAAACTACCATATACGTGTCAGTAAACTGTTCAGGGAACTTACTTATCTCATCATGGATTACTTTACGGTCAACATTAACCTTATCCCCAAAGACATTAACAATCAGTATGCAATTCTCGTGATAGTTTTGCCGTTCATCGCATTTCTTTTTCACCGCCTCAATAACATCTTGGTTAGTTATCCATTTGTCGGGATAGTAACCCTGAGCCATTACTTGTTGAGCCAATATCTTCTGATTAGTTTGGTCATGATATACCCCTCCATCCGAAAGCTGATTTTCGATTTGGTTTTTTCCAGCATCTTCTATACCTACAACTGCCTGATAGGTATTACCACTTCCAGCCTCTTCACTCATCCAATTATAGTAGGATGACACGCAGCCAATTCCGAGTAATTCACCCGCATTGATGTCAATGGTCTTGCCACTAGCAAAGTCTTTTGGCGTATCAACCGACTCTAAATTACTGACAGCATGGTTGTTCAAAAGCAGCTTCACTTTTTCTTGGGTAGTCTGCTTATTATCGAATAGCTTTAATGCTATCTTGAGTGCATTATCTGGATGTAATCCAATGTTTTTGTGAGGCTTCATTTTCTCAATACTTATACCGAAATTACTTGCTGGTTTTTTGCTATGTCACTCTCTGACTCTATGCCCGCAAACTTAAGGGCTGGTAGTAGATTGTCGTTGGAGTAACTCCAGTTTGCAAGGTCTGCAGATGCCTGTTTCCATATGTTTGAACGGAACTCATCTATTGTTTTCTCGCCTGTAACTTTCATCATTGCATTCACGAACGATACTTTCTTAAACTCTGCAAAGAACTCGGGCACATATTTAGTCCAAGAGCTACCCAACAATAAGCCAACTGTCCAAGGGAAGCTGTTAACAAGGAAATAACGTAGCATGTTTCCATCTAGATAGGTCTGGAGCGTATCTCTGTTATCGGCAAAACGTTCTTCTATTAGAGGGGTCATGGGTATCGTATAATTTACGTTCTTTAGCTCCTTGTAATAATTGAGCAGATTCTGAGGATACCCATATAGCCTGTCCAGCGTTCTGGTTTCCTCATACATGTCAGCACGATTTATCTTCGTAGAAGCAATGTCTTGCATAAGCCCCCAGAGTTTTTCGTGAGCAATACTTCCAAGTAGTAGTGATACTACTTCGTTTACGACAAGGATGTAGTAGTCTTTTGATACTTCACTTAAACGCCCGCCATCTTCTGGCATAACATCATAATACTGTGAGACAACCTGAATTGATTTATAAGCCTGTAGTAACACGTCTTCTTTTTTGTGTTCCGCTGCCGTTTCAAATACTTCGTGCAGCTCAAGTGCAATATGCTTTGTCTTCTCGTACGACTCAAAGACCTCTGAAGCGTAATGCTGGAGGTTACCATCTTTATACCTCCCTGGGGATAATCCGAGATACTGACTATACGCATCATCAAAATACTTCTTTGCGAGAGTTCTAGTTGGCTTACCGTTATCTATAGCAGTAAGCAGCTTTTCCTTCTCCGAAGTTACCAATGATTCTTTGTTTTGCACGGCTAATGCTTGCAAATGAATATTAATAGCAGATTCCAGTGAAGCCTGGAGCTTTGTTGCTTTGGGGTCAGTGGATGGAGAGAATTGAATAACCCTGTGGTGTGAAATATCAAAAGGGAGATTCTTTACATCTCCTAGGTCTGCGTTCGCTACCATTATGACTCTAGATTCACTATGTTTACCGATAGCGTAACCAAGTTCAAACATTACGTTCTGGTTGACGATTGCCCGTCCGGAAGTTGCAGTATCAACAAGTGATACATCAGCAAGAAATATTCCGCATTCATCAATCTTCTTTTTGATGGTATCTACAATGTGAACCGCTCCTGCTACATCCTGTGTATCTTTATCTATGCGAGGTGCTGATTCGATACTGGGGTCATCTGTGATGCTCTCTACCGCTTTTTTTAAGGCTTTCTCAACATAACTTCGAGTCTTCGAGTTGTCGGATTGCCATGAATAAAATATTGTCTCTTCAGCCATATTATTGTAATTATAGCGTTTTTACAGCTGTTAAACTATATGCGTGTACGTAAATGAGCCATCGTCATATACCATAACAATACCAT
>CAZCYG010000060.1:0-5950 GCA_964502795.1 uncultured Candidatus Saccharibacteria bacterium
GCTACGATATAGATGTGAACAAATTAGTTGCTCTGGACGAAGAGCGGCGGACATTGCAACAGCAGGTTGACGAACTGCGTGAACGACGCAATCAAAACTCATCAAAGATGAAGGGCGGCAAGCCTGATCAAGAGACAATTGATGAGGGTAAGCAGATTAAGGTTGAACTTGTCGAGCGTGAAGAATATCTAACGAGTGCCGATGAACAATATCAGAATTTGCTGGGACAACTGCCCAATATGGTGTTTGATGATGTACCGATTGGTGGTGAAGAAGATAGCGTGGAAATTAAAAAATGGGGCGAACAAAAGACAGGCGCAACGGATCATCTGAATTTTGCCGTGGCACGAGATTGGGTTGATTTTGAACGTGGCGCCAAAGTTGCCGGAGCGAAATTCTACTTTCTTAAAAACGAACTGGCGCTTCTAGAACTGGCGATTACTCGATTTGCGCTTGATCTGCTGGTTGAAAAAGGTTTTACATACCTGACAGTCCCGCATATGGTAAACACCAAAACGGCAAGCGGGGCAGGTTTTGCACCACGTGGTGATATCGAGAGCAACGAATATTTTATCGAAGGTGAAGATCTAACGATGATAGGCACCGCCGAAGCACCACTGACAGGATATCACGCAGACGAAATTCTGGACGAGGGCAAATTGCCGATGTTTTACGTTGGGTACAGTCCAAGCTATCGCAAAGAAGCAGGAACATACGGCAAACATACGCGGGGACTATTTCGGGTGCATCAATTCAACAAACTGGAAATGTATGCATTCACATTGCCAGAGCAAAGTCATGAGGTGCATGAAAAGCTACTGGCGATCGAAGAGGAGATTTGGCAAGCGATTGGGATCCCGTATCATATCATCAATATCGCGACCGGTGATTTAGGCGCACCGGCAGCTAAAAAATACGACCTGGAATATTGGTCGCCGGTTGACGAAAAATACCGCGAGCTGACGAGCTGTAGTAACTGTACTGATTTCCAAGCGCGTAATCTCAATATTCGTGTACGCCGCAAAAATGGCAGTGTTGAAGTGGTTCATACGCTGAATGGTACTGCAGTATCGTTGGCGCGTTCACTAGTAGCGGTGATCGAACACTATCAGAATGATGATGGCACGTTGACGGTTCCAGAGGTTTTGCGTCCGTATCTCTCTGGACGAGAACTGTTGTAGCGCAACGATTCTCCTATTGCTTTTGGTAGGTATCATCTAAGCAGCAGAACTATGGAAAAAAATATTGCGCCACTCCATGAAAACAATGAGATATTGCAACCACCGCAGGATGCTGATGTTCAAGAACTATCATCCATAAAAGAACCTGAGGTACAGTCGCCAACGGATCCCGGTGTAGATTACCCAACTCCACCTGCTGTGCAGGTGTCTCCCAAAATAGATACGGGCAAAATCTATCCAACACCCCTAAAACAAGCTGAAAACCGACCAACTAGTAGCGTGTCATTGGTGTCTCCGGAAACAGAAAGTGAAAGTAGTGTGAGTGGATTGCTAAAATCACTCCTTATCATCTTGGGTATACTTGTCATTATCGCGCCATATATAAGTTCGTATGCTAACTACATAATTAGTGCTATGCTGCATGGTTATCCCATCAGACTTGGAAGTATGGATCCGTGGTCGTCGATATCACTGTATTGGAAGACCGCATGGATTAGTTCGTCGAGTGCTGTCGTGGCGTTAATGTATCTCTTCATTGGTGGGGGAATCATTCTGCGAAAGGAGACGGCGCGAGTCGCACTGATTGCTATGTCAGTCATTGCAATCATCGTTTCGATTTACGGACTTTTTACGTACATGCAAGTCGCAAAGGAATACGACGATCTCCTTGCTACACAGCAATCACGCACGTCTACCCTTGATGACACTAAATCTGGGGCAAGCGCTGCGCAAGCATCAGACAGTGCTGTTAGCCAGAAGGCTACTAATCAGCTTCTATCACTTGGTGCAAATTCAACAAGCTCGTCATATATGTCTTACTACATAGCAATTACAGTATTCTCATTTGTTATTAACAGTATAATCATTGTTTTTTTGACTAGACCAACTGTTCGTAGATCATTCCGTTAAATCGTCGGCAATTTTAAAAGAGCGGTTCATTAGATGTAATGGTAATTTATTTCTTGTCTAAAATCATCTATAATAAGTAGTACATAGACGGAGGGCACCTACGCATGATCAATCAAATCTCAATCACCGGCATCAAATTTACTGTCGATGATACCACTAGGAGATATGTCATCAAAAAGATTAGCAAACTAGACAGGTACCTGCCACGCCACGCTCGCAAAAGTGCCAGTGCTGAAGTCGTACTAAAAGAAGTTAATCGCGCTCATGGTAACAAATACGAAGCCGAAGTTATCATCAAAATCCCTAACAAGATACTAACTGCCAAAGATTCGACGGTTAATATGCTGGCGGCGCTTGATATTGTGGAAGCCAAGCTGGCGGCACAACTGCACAAATACAAATCGTCAGTAACAGACCACACCGGGCGACATGCAATGCTGGCACGACTCAAACGTAGCTATGCTCGTGATGCGGCGTAGGTCACGCAGAGGGATATATTAAGCGAGTGAAGCGAAGCCCTTTAGGGGTGGGGTATAGTAACCGAATTCATTTTGGTTACTATACTGGGAGGGTGAGCCCTCCCTCAAACATTAACTACTGTTTTTTTCGGAAAAACACGCTATAATTAATAGCAGTTACTTTCAGACTATATTGCAGGAGTAGGGCTTATTATGGTTAATCGACAAACGGTTTTGACAAAGATATTCGGTGATCCGCAAAAGCGGACTTTGAAGGGGTTGGAAAAAAGAGTTGGCGCAATTAATGCGCTGGCTGAAAAGTACCACAACATGTCCAAGCCGGAACTAAAGAAACAGACAGAAGAATTAAAAAAGCGCCTGGCAAAAAAAGGAACCAAACTCGATGACATTTTGCCTGATGCATTTGCCTTGGTCCGTGAAGCCAGTGACCGTGTACTGGGCATGCGCCATTTTGATGTACAGCTTATCGGTGGCATGGCGCTTCACGATGGGAATGTTGCCGAACTAAAGACTGGTGAAGGCAAGACATTGATGGCGACGTTGCCGGTATACCTGAATGCACTAGAAGGCAAAGGTGTTCATGTGGTGACAGTAAATGATTATCTGGCACAACGTGATGCCGGATGGAATGGTGAGCTATATGACTTTTTGGGCATGACAACGGGTGTCATCGTCAACGACGCATCATTTGTATATGACAAGGATTATGACAATGATGCTCATGATGATCCTCGTATGCGCAAATTACGCCCAGCGACACGCAAAGAAGCCTACGCTGCTGATATTACCTATGGTACAAACAATGAATTCGGGTTTGATTATCTGCGCGACAACATGGTGAACGAGGTTGACGAATTGCGTCAGCGCGGATTGCATTATGCGATTGTTGATGAGGTCGACAGTATTCTGATCGACGAAGCGCGCACGCCGCTTATTATCAGTGCTCCTGCCGCTGAAAACCCCGATAGTTATTATCAATTTGCCAAAATCGCGGCCAAATTAGTGCCGGATGACTATGTATTGGACGAAAAGCGCCGAACGGTTGCGCTGAGCGACCGAGGCGTTGATAAAGTCCAAAAATTGCTTGGTATCAAAAACCTGTATAGCCCTGATTATATTCGTTCCGTATATCACATGGATCAAGCATTAAAGGCGCAGACGATATTTAAACGTGACAAAGATTATGTGGTAACAAATGATGGTGAAGTGGTCATTGTTGACGAACATACAGGTCGTTTGATGCAGGGACGTCGCTACAACGAGGGACTCCATCAAGCAATCGAAGCCAAGGAAAACGTACCAGTATTGCAAGAGAGCATGACGCTGGCAACTATTTCGTTCCAAAACTACTTCCGTCTTTACAACAAGCTATCTGGTATGACAGGTACGGCATTTACCGAAGCAGAGGAATTCCAGCAGATTTACGAACTGGATGTTGTGCAAGTACCACCAAACAAGCCTATCACACGTGCTGACCATGAGGATTTGATATTCAAGACAGAGTCGGGCAAGTTAAAGGCCGTCGCAGACGCAATTAAGGAATACCACAAAGCTGGTCGTCCAGTGCTGGTCGGCAGTGCATCGATCGCCAAAAACGAGCTGATCGCGAACTATCTGAAAAAAGAAGGCATCAAATACGAAATCCTGAACGCGAAAAACAACGAGCGCGAAGCAGCAATCATCGAAAAAGCAGGCGAAAAAGGCGCGATTACGCTGGCGACAAATATTGCCGGTCGTGGTACGGATATCAAATTGGGTGATGGTGTCAAAGATTTGGGCGGCCTGGTGGTTATTGGTAGCGAGCGTCACGAATCACGCCGTATCGACAATCAGCTGCGTGGTCGTGGTGGCCGACAAGGTGATCCAGGAGATACGCAGTTCTATGTATCAACAGAGGACGACTTGATGCGTATATTCCAAGGCGAACGCATTGCAGGACTGATGGATCGCTTAGGTGTTGATGCAGATACGCCAATCCAGAACAAAGCCGTGTCAAAAACATTGGAGTCGGCACAAAAACGTGTCGAAGGGTACAACTATGACATGCGTAAAAACGTCGTCCAGTATGACAATGTGATCAATCGTCATCGTCGTGTGGTATATGTCATGCGACGCAAGATCCTCGAAGGCGAAACGATCAAGCCTGAAATAGAACGATTGCTCAAGGAAAAAGTAACTGAACTCACTGTCGTACCTGCCAAGAATAATCCAAAATTTGTTGAAGAGTTTGGCGGGGTGTTTCCAATAGATGACGCTGAAATAGCAGAAATTGGTGCTGAGAAAAAGGACAAAACGCGTCTAGAAAAAGCACTGGCAGCTGCCGAAAAATTCTATGCGAACAAAGAAAAAGAACTAACGGCAGAGATCATGCGTAAGGTAGAGCGTGACGTGTATCTGCAGGTTTTGGATACGCTATGGATGCAACACCTTGAGAATATGCAGCACCTCCGCGAAGGAATCCACTGGCGCAGTGTTGGTCAGCGTGATCCGCTTGTCGAATACCGGGCCGAAAGCTCCAAGTTGTTTGATAGTCTGCAAGCAACACTCCGTGATGAGGTATTAAATGCCGTCACGCATGTTCGACCAAACGACATTGTTGCAATCTCTGAAGAAGATCACGAGACAGAGCTGACACGCTTGGCGGAAAGTTCAGTTGAGCGCGGGGTGAATGAGATAAGCTCTGGCGAAAAGAATAGGGATGGTGATTTTTCGATCACAAAGAATAAAAACGAAAACAAGGTGCGGAACGATGCTCGTAAAAAGAAGAAAGCGCAGCGACAGAACCGTAAGAAAAATAGAAAATAGATGAAACACACTGTCGAAGAGGTAAAATTAAAGAACGGTGCTCGTGGGCTGTTGATTGATATACCCGGCGCAACGGTTATGAGTTTTCAGTTTCAGTTCCGTGCTGGTAATCGCTATGTCATGAACAAAGATGTGTATGAAACAGCACATATTATGGAACATATGGCATTTGGAGCGAACGCAAGATTCAAAGACGAGCATCAATTCGAAGCAGAATTTACTAAAAATGGCGCGTATCACAATGCGTATACCAGCGACCTGAGCATGGTGTATGTCGCCGATTGTGCGGATTTTGAATGGGAGCGAATTCTTGATTTGCAACGAGTATCAATCTGTCAGCCCCGGTTTAACATCGAAGAATTGGATGCCGAGAAGGGCAATGTCCGAGGTGAACTAACAGGACACTTGAACAATCACAACCGACTGCTCTGGCCAAAGGTGCAGCAGCTGCTTGGTGAGGATGTGCTGACATATACTCAGCGACTTAAGACGATTCCGCATGTAACGCTCAAAGATATCAAAGAGCATCATGCTCGCACGCACACGGCAGAAAATCTGCGATTTGTCATCGCCGGG
>CAZCYG010000061.1:0-5827 GCA_964502795.1 uncultured Candidatus Saccharibacteria bacterium
CAAAAAGAAGATTTCACGACCGGCACCTCGGCTGCATTGGCCGGAGGATTCACGACAGTCGTTGATATGCCTAACAATGCCAGTCCGATTACTACCATTGAACGATTGGACGAAAAAATAGCACTTGCGTCACAAAAAGCCGTGTCGGATATTGGGTTCCACTATGGGTCGCTGGGCGACAACCTCGACACATTTGCCGACGCCGCCAAAAAGGCGATTGGGCTGAAACTATACCTCAACAACACAACCGGTGGCTACTTGCTTGATGTCGCGCACCTGAAAGAAATCTATGCTGCATGGCCAAAAGAAAGCGTTGTGCTGCTACACGTTGAGGAAGACGTCATAGATATCGCAATCGAATCAATGCAAGGGCTCGATCGTCCGGTGCATGTATGCCACATGCCCAGCAAAGAAATTTTGAGCAAAATTATTACAGCAAAGAGACAAGGACTACCGATTACCTGTGGCGTTTGCCCGCATCATCTGTTTTTGACGACCGATGATCGGGAGCGTCTGGGCGTATATGGTGACATGCTGCCATCACTCAAAACCCGCGAAGATCAAGAATATCTGTGGGAACATCTGGATGATATCGATATTTTTGAATCAGATCACGCACCGCATACCCGCGAAGAAAAAGAAGCAGGCGCACACGGAGTACCGGGCCTGGAGACAACACTGCCGCTACTACTGACCGCCATGAAACAGGGCAAGATTACCCTCGAACAAATCATTGATAAGTGCCACACGGCACCAGCCCGCATATTCAGCATACCGACAGACGACACAACATCGGTCGAGGTTGATCTGAGTCCCTACACGATCAGCGATGACAATCTTCAGACAAAATGCGGCTGGTCGCCATTTAGCGGACAAGAAGTCTATGGTAGGGTAACGAAAGTTGTACTGCACGGCAAAACAGTGTACGAAAACGGTCAGATTGTCGCTGAACCGGGTGACGGAGAGGTAATTACACGCGTATGATTGATATTCATCCAGGAGTTATGAACGGGGCTTGCAGTGTCGCTAAGACAATCGACGATGTGACGCTACTAGCCGCAACCAACATCGGATCGGTACTCATCGGATCAATCACCGTCTTGCCCCGAGAGGGCAATCCAGAGCCACGCTGGCACACTGGCGACGGCTATGCGATCAATTCATTTGGTATGCCCAATCAGGGACTTGAATTTTATCGTGACAATTTACCACGCATGATTCAGATCGCGCACGACGCAGACAAAAAGCTAACATTGTCAGTCGCAGGATTTAACACCGAGGAATATGTCCAACTTGCCAAGATGGCAGACGAGGTCAAGGTGGATTATCTGGAACTAAATCTGGGATGTCCCAATATCAGTATCGACGGCAAGCAAAAACCAATCGCCAGCTTTGACACCGAGTACATTCGCGACATCATCACATCGGTCAAATCCGTCACTGATCTGCCGCTACTTATCAAAGTATCGCCGTATTCTAATCCTGGCGAGCTGAAAAAAGTTGCCGAACTGCTCTCAACACTCGATATTGCGGCTGTCGTTACCACCAATACATTCCCGAACAGTTACGAATCAGACGAGAACGGTCAGCCGGTTATCGCCAGTACCTACGGTGGCCTGAGTGGTCCCGCCATTCGTGCGATCGGGGTCGGCCAAGTTAAACAGTTCCGCGATGCTCTGCCGCCAGAGGTTGCTGTCATTGGCGTTGGCGGTATCGAATCGCCAGCCGATGTACAGCAATATACAAAAGCCGGTGCTAGCGTGGTGCAGGCAGCGACGCTGATTGTGCGAGATGGCCACGCAGCACTAAATAACCTAACGGAGAAATAAATGCCGAATTTTACCGAAAAACTCAACATCGCCATCGATAAAAATAATTCACTGTTATGCGTCGGACTTGATCCGGTGGTTGAGAAGATGCCTGAACACCTCAGGAACGATCCGCAAGGACTCCTAAAATTCAACAAGGCCATTATCGATGCCACGGCAAATCTCGTTTGCGCATACAAACCGAATGCAGCATTTTACGCGAGATACAAGATCCCGGGATTGCAGCAATTAGAGCAAACGATTGAGTACATCAAAGAGACATATCCTGATATACCCGTAATTCTCGACTCAAAACGTGCCGATATTGGCAATACCAACGAGGGCTATGTTGGTGAATCATTTGATTGGCTGAATGCCGATGCGGTCACTGTCAGCCCATACCTCGGTGTAGGCGCACTCGCACCATTATTTGCAGAAACAGACAAGGGCGTCATTGTCCTCTGTCGAACGTCAAATGTAGAATCCGCAAAGCTCCAAAATATGGTCGATGAGACGACTGGACTGACAGTGTATGAAACGGTGGCCGAAGAAGCCAAAGCCCAATATAATGAGACCAGAAATGTTCTACTGGTCGTCGGAGCGACGAATCCAGAAGACGAGCTAGCAAAAATCCGTGAACGCGTCGGTCCCGAAATGATATTCCTCGTACCAGGTGTTGGGGCACAGGGCGGCGATATCGAAAAGGTGATGAATGCAGGGCTTGGGGATAATGGGCGAGGTGTTATCATTAACTCGTCCCGCGAAATCATATTCGCTGGCGAGGGTCCGGAATTTGCAGCTGCATCCCTGGCAAAGGCCCGTGAAACACGAGATAAAATTAATCAATACCGATAGGAGTACACATGGCGGAATTATTACGAGAAACGAAAGAAGCAGTCGCGTTAGCTATCGAAGAAGCAAAGTTAATCAAATTCGGCAAGTTCATCCTCAAAAGTGGTATCGAATCACCATTTTATATCGACCTACGCAAGGCACAGTCGCACCCTAAGACGTTTCGGACAATCGTTGATGCATATAGCGAAATGATCGCCGATACTGATTCACTTGTCGCAGGGCTACCCGAAGCAGCAACACCACTGGCCGGTGCAGTTGGCTATTCGATTGGTCGGCCGCTGGTGCAGCCACGAAAAGTCGTCAAAGATCACGGAACGAAGAGTGCCGTTGAGGGCGATTTTAACGAAGGTGACAAAGTTATCCCGCTCGACGATCTGATCACGAAAGGTGACTCAAAACTTGAAGCAATCCAGCAGCTTGAGAGCGCCGGACTGGTCATCGACCGCTTTGTCGTACTGATCGACCGCGAGCAGGGTGGCCCGCAAACAGTCCGTGACGCAGGCTATGATATCCAGGCGGGCATGACAATCAGCGAGCTACTCGAGATCCTGAAAGAACACGAGAAACTATCTGCCGAAGATTTTGATACCATCATAAAATTCATTCGGGAAAACTAATGGACCATATTCTCTCTGTTGATCAATTCGACCGCGACAGTCTCGATAAAGTATTTGCCAGCGCGCAGGCAATGAGACAACTCGTCACAACGTCGCACGGCGATAGTCGATTTGCGCATCGTATCAGCGCAAATTTGTTCTACGAACCATCGACGCGCACCAGCAGTTCATTTGCAGCCGCCATGCAGCGCCTGGGCGGCAGTGTCATATCAATCAACGACGTACACTATTCGTCGGTATCAAAGGGCGAAACGCTTGAGGATACCGTACAGACACTCGGTCAATATGCCGATGTCATCGTCCTACGGCATCCTGAGGTAGGCGCGGCAAAGCGTGCCGCAGCAGTATCGAATGTACCTGTCATTAACGCTGGCGACGGAGTGGGTGAACACCCCACACAGGCACTGCTGGACCTGTTTACTATCTTGGCTGAAAAAGGCACGATCGATGGTCTGACTATCACGCTGCTCGGCGATCTGAAAAACGGCCGTACTGTGCACTCTCTGGCAAAGCTGCTAAATCATTACAATGTACAGCTGCGCTTTGTCGCACCGGCATCACTGGCATTTCCAGACGATCTAGCGGCAGAGTTAACCAATCAGCCAGAGGTTTCTGAGACGCTAGATGATTTTGTTGGTGAAACGGATATTCTGTATGTCACGCGCGTGCAGAAGGAACGCTTTGCGTCCGAAGATGAGTATAGTAGTGTCAAAGACAGCTATGTTATCGATACAAACACACTGGCTAAAATGAAAAAAGATGCAGCAATTCTGCATCCGTTACCACGAGTCAATGAGATCCATCCAGATGTCGACAGCGACCCGCGCGCTGCGTACTTCCGCCAAATGCAAAACGGACTGTTTGTCCGCATGGCACTCATCGATATGTTGATCGGTAAATAATCCAGAAATGGATCAGCCCCCGCCGCGCGATGCGCAGCGAGGGCTTGAACAAGCTTGACCCAAGGAAGCTACCGGTGCTAGCTCCTCTTCTCTAGGAGGTAGGACCCTGCTACGAGGAGCAGCGTCACGGCGAAGATCCCTCCGAAAAGAGCAGCGACGATCATGCCGATGACATGCCAAATGCCCGTTGGGGCAACCAGCATGATCACTACCCCCAGCAGTGCAGTGGGCAACGGGCTTTCATTGCTCGGTGAAACCTTCATGAACCTAGTCCTCTCTAGACTTTGGTGGACTTGCTAACCGAATGGTTATAAATTCATTATAGCACTTATGTATAATTTTGTCAATATTCCGTATCTGTTACACCTCTGGTACAATGATGATAATGTACGACACCGCCAAACAACTGATCACTGATGCGCAAAAAATCATCGTCATCCAAGCCGAAAACCCCGACGGTGATAGCGTGGGTAGTAGTTTGGCACTCGAAGAAATCCTGAGCGACCTGGGCAAACAAGTCATCATGTATTGCCCGGTCGAAGTGCCAAAATACCTGCGTTATATCACCGGCTGGGACAGAGTAACGATGGATTTTGATACCACCGCTGATCTGGCGATTATCGTTGATACCGCCGCCGACGTGCTGATAACAAAGGTTCTGGAAACACCCGGCGTACGCCACTATCTGGAATCACATCCCGTACTGGTGATCGACCATCATACGACCGAATCCAACCTGTCATTTGACCACACGATGCTATCCGCCGACGCTGTCGCGACGGGCGAGGTATTGTATAATCTCGCGGCGGACAGCGACTGGACAATCAACCAACAAGCAGCCGAAGACATGTTAGTTGCGATCATGAGCGATAGCCTGGGACTAACAACCCAAAGCGTTAGTCCGCAAACATATTTTGTGGTAGGCAAACTGGCAGAACTAGGTGCCAGCAACGCTGGCATAGAAGAACGCCGCCGCGAGTTCATGAAAAAGCCGCAAGAGATCCTAGCATACAAAGGCGAATTGATCGGCCGGATCGAATATTATCTGGATGGCAAACTCGCACTCGTGCACATACCCTGGGATGATATCCAAAAATACAGCGATCAATACAACCCAAGCGTACTGGTACTCGACGAAATGCGCTTGGTAAACGATGTACAAGTAGCCGTTGCAATCAAAACGTATCCTGACGGCAAGCTAACCGGCAAACTACGCAGCAATCTGCCAATCAGCGAGACAGTAGCGGGCTACTTTGGCGGTGGCGGCCACAAATACGCGGCTGGGTTCCGCGTGTACGAAGAGTACGATACGATCATCAAAGAGCTAATTGATGCATCGGACAAAGCACTGAAAACATACGAATCAGAAAACAAGGAGTAGGGAATGATTAGGCTGTACAATACGCTCACCAAAAAAGTTGACGAATTTGCACCTATCGACCCCGATAATGTACGGCTATTTGTCTGTGGACCGACCGTCTACGACTATTCACATCTGGGACATGCCAAGACCTATATTCAACTGGATGTCCTTGCCAGACTGCTAAAGCAAGACTATTCGACCACCTATCTGCAAAATATTACCGATATTGACGACAAGATTATTACTCGCGCTGCCGAAAAAAACATCAGCTGGCAGGAATTG
>CAZCYG010000062.1:0-5686 GCA_964502795.1 uncultured Candidatus Saccharibacteria bacterium
GGTATTGCCCGCAAGGACGGTTGTACGAAGGATAAAGATGAATGCAATAGACTGGACGATCGCCAACGGAAGCGTAATAATACGCGTCCACTGATTGATCTTGCGACGACCAGACTCGCCGTCTTTGTGGAGCTCTTCAAGCTTTGGAATGGCCTTTGTAAGGAGCTGCGTGATAATACTTGCCGTAATAAACGGACTTAGGCCAACCAACACGATTGAAAAGCTGGCGAGCGCACCACCAGATAGCAAATTGAGAAATCCACCAAAATCAGTCGAGCTGACAACACTGTCGATGACTTCCTTGAGTTTGGTTGGCTCGGTCAGCGGCACGGGAACGTGCGCAAGGAACCGATAAATAACAACTATCCCCAGTACAACAGCCAGTCGCTTTTGCATGTCACGGTTTTTGAATGATTTGAATATTGTTTTCCAGTTCATATATGTAGTAGTTCGTAGATAGTAGTTAGTAAATAGTCTCTACAGCCTCTCTTTAATCCTACCTATTGTACTATATTCCGTACAGAGTCGTCACTATTTTTGCCGCTAACATGCCTGTATGCCGCTTGTTGAGCGTTCGTTAATGCGTCTTGCAGTGACGCATTGTCGTGCAGCCAGAGTGCAAGTTCTGCACTAAATACGTCGCCCGCTCCGACGGGGTTGACAATATCCTGCGGCAAAACTGGTATAGCTGGCACTGACAATGATTGATCATGCGTGTATGCCGAGACGCCTTGGCTGTTCCTGGTGACGACGGTGGTTAAATTGTGGTGGTTGTCTGCCCACTCTTTGGCTGTAACGATTGCGTTTGGGCTGTCTTCGTCCGACTGGATAAGAACATCTACCATGGGCAGTATCGCAGCCGACTCCTTAAACGGACGTACCACTATTCGGCCGTCTGTACCGACGGATCGATAATATCCTTGTGGTAGCAGGATTTTTATAGCATGACTAGGCAGCGCATGACACAGTTGACGAATGTACGAGGGGCTGTAATCAGGGAGTAACGGGGCGATAATCAGAATATCGGTCGTTGCCAGTATTTTGGCAAGAGTTGCCGTTACTCGTTTTGGCGCTGGCCATGATTCATTGGCCACTGACTGTAGCCGTACGCCACCTGTAATGATATTTTCGTATATGAGCGTTGGATGATTCCGTGAGGGACGATTGATAAACATACTCGTGTCAATAAAGCGCGACAGGTCACTGCCGTAACGGGCATGTAGCTTGGGATGAATATTATGCCGGTTAGCTAAATACTCGGCAATATAAAGCACAGCAGAACCCCACGATTCCCGGTAGACACCATCAACGACATTGTGGTCAATACAAACATGACCGACGATCGTGATTGCCGGTCTGTTCGATGGCCACATGGGGCTATTTGTCTGCTTGTTCAGCCGTCTTGACTGATTGTTTAATAGGGGTTGGCACCTTTTCGACTGTACCGCCAGCTTTTGTGATTGCTGCTTGGACTGATTTGCTTGCGCCTTGGACTTTCAAGTTTACCTTGGCAGTTAGCTCGCCACGAGCAATAACTTTGACTGTGTGGAATGGCGTTGCAACGTAGCCCTGTTCAAACAGTGTCACGTTATCGACGGTTTTGCCTGCAAAATTATTGAGGTGATCAAGATAGACAACCTGTGCAGGGGTGCGCAAACTCTTGAATCCACGATGTTTTGGTACTGCGGTGACGAGTGTGCGTTGGCCACCCATAAAGTTCGCAGCGAGTTTTTTACCAGTACGTGAACCTTGACCTTTGGTACCGCGACCAGCAGTCTTGCCCTGGCCTGCAGCGATACCGCGACCAACGCGTTTTTTGTTTTTGTTAGCGGATACTTGGAGTTCGTTGTATTTCATTACTTCGTCTCCTTTTTCGTAGTCTTTTTGGTTGTCTTTTCAGCATTTAGCCATTGGTCACGAGGTACGAGACTCTGGAGCGCTTCGATTGTCGCATAGGCAATGTTGACCTTGTTGGTTGAACCAAGGCTCTTTGAAAGCATGTTACGAATACCTGTAACACCGATTACCTGGCGAACAACACCACCGGCAATAATACCGGTACCAGGTGCTGCGGGCTTGATTAACACGTGTGCACCGGAAACTTTGACCTCCACATCATGTGGAATTGTTTCGTTGGCGATAGGTACTGTAATCAAGTGCTTTTTGGCGACATCAGTTGCTTTGGCGACGGCAGTTTGGACATCCTGACCCTTGCTGACGCCAACACCAACTTTACCTTTGTTGTTACCGACAACCACGAGTGCCTTGAATCGGAAACGGCGACCGCCCTTGACAACACGCGCAACACGGTCGATATTGATGACGATTTCTTCGAATTCTTTTGGCTCCTGTGGCGCCTGTGCCCGACGGTCATCGCGTCGGCCGCCACGCTGCTGGCCACCACGTTGTGGTGCGCCGGTGCGTGGGGTAGTCTGTGCAGCTTGTTCTGCCATACTAAATCTCCAATCCTTCTTTACGTGCAGCGTCTGCGAGCGCGCTGAGGCGGCCAGCATACTGGCGGCCGTTGCGGTCAAAGACTGCTTTCGTGATTTTAACTTTCTTGGCTTTTTTCGCAATGTCTGCGCCGACGAATGCCGCTTGGTCTTTCAGGCTGCCGTCTTGTTTGGTGCCGACAGTCGTGCTGGCAGCCAATGTCTTGGCAGCCACGTCATCAATCAACTGCGCGCTAACATGCTTGTTGCTGATAGTCACCGTCAGACGTGGGCGTTCTGCCGTACCGCTGACCTTTGCGCGTACGCGAGCTTTACGCAGGCTTTTGTTCAATAGTTTCTTCGATAGATCACTCATGACTACTTACCTGTCTTTCCTGCCTTGCGCAGAATCTGCTCATCGGCATATTTAATACCCTTACCCTTGTATGGCTCTGGTTTTTTCAGTGCGCGGATCTCGGCAGCAGTCTGACCGACTTGTTGTTTGTCGATACCGCTGACGATGATCGTCATTTTGTCGTTGCTGACGTTCACGCCCGCTGGCGCTTTGTATTTGACCTCGTGGCTAAAGCCTAGGCTCATCGTCAGTTCGTTGTTGCTGCTCGCAACGCGGAAGCCGACGCCGTTGACTTCGAGTTTTTTCTCGAATCCTTTGGTGACGCCTTCGACTGCGTTAAACAGTAGCGCGCGCTGCAGCCCGTGCTGGGCTTTGGCGATACGCTCCTCGTTGTTACGGGTCACCGTAGCGACGCCGTCTTCCACCTTGACGGTGACGTCGCTCAGATGTGGCACAGTCAGGGTTCCTTTGGAACCGACGACGGTAATAACATCTGAATCGACCGTGATTGTCACGCCTGATGGAATTTGAATTGGTAGTTTTCCGATTCGACTCATGATTTATCCTTTCTTATTATTCCCAAATATCGTCCGATTGCCATGCTTCTTGCAATCCGAGCAATCTTTCATCTGACACTATCTCGCCCGATTCCGGATCAACACAGTTTGATACACGTCCGGCGGTGGTATAAATATCACCCTGAGTGTTTCCCCTGTTTGCTATGATGGCGTTCTGTACATCCTGACGCAGTCTGATGGCATCTGCCATCATTTGTGGGCTAAGATCTTCGTGCTCGCCAACCATTCGGTCGATAGACAGTGACTCTTTACTCATTTTAGTAAACCTTCAGCAATAGCTCTCCGCCTAAGCGCTGCTTCGTTGCTTCTTGGCCAGTGATCACACCTTTTGATGTGCTCACCAGTACCAACCCGCGGCCAGATTTGACCTTGGGGATCTCGTCGGCTTTTACGTATACACGGCGACCAGGCTTGCTCAGGCGTGTCAGCTCATTGATGACGCTGTTTTCGCCAGGTTTGTTGATGGTGATGACCAGCGTACCGCGTGGCTTGCCAGCTTCTTCCTTGACGTCAGCCAAGTAATTATTCTTTTTCAATTGTTCGGCAACAACCTTTTTGAGCTTGCTGGTTGGCACGCGAACTTCGGTCTTGCCAACGGCAGCCGCGTTACGGATGCGGGTCAAAAGGTCAGCGATTGGGTCTGTAGATTGTAGTGACATATATCGTTCTCCTTTCCTACCAGCTACTCTTTGTTATGCCAGGGATTTCACCCTTGGACGCTTTTTCGCGGAAGTTGATACGGCTCAGACCGAACTTGCGCATGTAGCCGCGTGGTCGGCCGCTGAGTACATCGCGGTTCTTCCAGCGAGTTGGTGATGAGTTGCGTGGCAATGCCTGTAGGCCATCCAAATCACCGAGTTCTTTCAACTCTGCACGTTTGGCGGCGTATTTTGCGATCATTTTCTTGCGCTTTTCGTCGCGCGCGATCATTGATTTCTTAGCCATTAGCGCTTGTCTCCTTCTTTTTCAAATGGTAGACCAAATTTCTCCAGGAGAGCGCGGCTGTTTGCTGCGCTTCCGTTTGCAATGGTAAATGTTACTTGCAAACCGTGGATCAGCTGGGTTTCTTCAAATGTCAGCTCGGTGAAAATTGACTGATCGGTCAGACCAAGGTTGTAGTTACCGCCTTTGTCGAACTTACTGCCTACACCGTGAAAGTCACGTACTCGTGGCAGCGATATGTTGACCAAACGATCGAGGAACTCATACATACGAGCGCCGCGTAGCGTGACAGAGACACCAACGGGTGCACCCATGCCTGCGCGAATTTTGAATCCTGCAATTGACTTTTTAGCCAAACGATCGACTGGCTGTTGGCCAGTGACCTTTGTGAGCGTGTTTCGCACTGCTTCAATATATGCTTTTGACTCTTTGTTCTTACCAGTTCCTACGCTGACCGTGATTTTCTCGAGCTTTGGCACTTGGTGCACATTTGCGAGGTTCAGTTCGGCCTGAAGTTCCTTGACGTACTGTGACTTGTACAAGGCTTTCAAGCGAGGAGCCGGAGTAATTACTGCAGTTTTTTCTGCCATTACTTAATCTCCTTAACTATTAATGAGACAAACCTGCGGTTTTTCTCATCGCGCAGTGCGAGCGAATAAATCGCTCGGGACTGGCTGCTCTTTTCCGCTAACCGCATTATTTAATCTCCTTGTTTTTTGACTGGCGGGCCAGTCGCACTTTAGTACCTTCGGTACCCTTGCTATAGCCAACACGACTGGTTTTGCTCGTTTTTTCATCAACAACCAGCGCGACTTTGTGCAAAGGCGTTGGAACATGAATGTCTTTGTGACCGCCAGTTGGGTTCAGCTGCGATGGCTTGAGCTTGCGGTGTTTGACACCAAGGCCTTCAACCAATACGGCATTCTTCTTTGGCAGCACAGCCACAACCTTGCCAGTTGTGCCTTTGTTGCTCCCGCTGATAATCTTAACGACATCATCTTTTTTAATACGATTTGTCATATTAGAGTACCTCCGGCGCAAGACTGATAATCTTGGCATAGCCGAGATCACGCAGTTCGCGTGGCACAGGGCCGAATACACGGGTTGCGCGTGGATTTTTGTCGTCAGCGATAATCACGGCTGCATTGTCATCAAAGCTGATAGTACTGCCATCTTTGCGTTGAATTTGATCACGTGTACGAACGACAACTGCCTTTACAACTGATTTTTTCTTAACTTGACCAGTTGGGTTGGCATCTTTGACGCTGGCAACGATGATGTCGCCATCACGTGCGTAACGGCGAGGTGTTCAGGCTAGCACGCGGATGCAAAGATTTTTGTTTTCACCGGTGTTTTCGGTGACGTTTAGTTTTGTTTGC
>CAZCYG010000063.1:0-5584 GCA_964502795.1 uncultured Candidatus Saccharibacteria bacterium
CTGCCAAAAACACTCGCATGGATTACTCCGTGTGATTCCAAAATAGATCGAAGCTCGGCGAGCTGAAGGGGCAATCGTAGATCAGTAGCGGTCATAACAAACATTATACTATTTACTGTCTGCTAATTACTATCCACTAGGGCGTCGTTGTCGTGTCTCGGCGACGCAGTAGCTGTTTACCGTATGTCGTGACATGTCCGCGGTAGTAAGCAGCTATGTAAATAATCACAAGAACGAGGAGTGTGACGAGCGTGTTTGCAATAATTGAATGTCCAGGCGGTGGTGCAAAATAGAGATCGATGATAAACAATACAAATGCGTGGAATGTATACACAAATAACGACTGGCGACCAAACACTTCGATGACTCCGCGCGTGGTGCGACTAATCCATGATTCGTAGCGTCGAATTGTCATGTAGAGTGCAGCGAACCACACGATACCAATTGCAATACGTGCCGGGGCAAGATGGTTTTTGTCAAACAATGGGACGAGCTGTGCGTAAAGATCTTTGAAAGGCGAGTCGGGCAGGAGCGGAACAACGACGAACAGCCAGACGGATGTAATGTAGGTAATAAGAGCGACGGAGCAGACGGCTGCAAAAAGGACTCGCCTTGTTGTTGGCGTCAGGTTACGGAACCACTGTTCAATGTGTGGCAGGTAATAGCCCAGGATAATGCCATACATAAATACCAGTTGCCATGGTGAAAACGGCAGGAATCGCTCGACATCCCGCAGGAAAAACCACACCAGAAAACTGGCAACTGCAACGATCCATGCGCGGCCTTTGGCAACCAACCAGACAGCAAACGGCGCAACGAGCATAAACAACGCGTAGCGGTTGAGGAACTCCGCCCAACCAAATGCGTAGCGAAGGGTTAGTGTATCGACAATAAATCGCCATGGTTCGCGACTGTATAGCGTTTGGTGTGCGGCGCTTCCGGGTTCCAGCGCTGCCCATGCGGTGTAAAACAAGGTAAAGAGCGTTGCGAGGATGTACAGGAGCGCCGCCCGTTTCCAGATCTTTTTAAACACCTTGTCTCGCTCTTTTAGTACGCGCGGCCCGTAGAGGTATCCGACCAATAGTCCGGATATTGTAAAGAACCCCTCGGCCGCTGATGCAGGCAATTGTCCGCCACCGCCGATAAATGTCAGGAGTGATGGGTGCCAGGCAATATGGTTGACAATTATCTCAATCAAAAACAGGCCCCGCAGCAGGTCGAGCGCCAGGATGCGCTCGCGGTTCAGTTTCTTTTCGTGAATGCGTTTAAAAATCGAGAACAAATTCTACCTACCTATAAATATTTTTCGAAGTTTGCGCAGACCCGTCTGGTCGGGCGGCAGGTCGGTTATGATAATTGATTTGATATGGTTAGCAGATACCTTTTTACTTTTTTGGATCTTTCTACGCTCTGAAATGGTGTGAGGTATAAATGCGATAAACATCAGTACGCCTTTTATGGCCGCCAATGCATTACTGCTGAATAACGCTTTGCCAAAAATAAGAGCGTAGGCAATGCAAAAGCGGATTCCGATAGGGGCGATCAGCTCCAAAGGAACGTTTTTCCAAAAAAGCATCGGGAGGTTCTTGAAGGTTTGGTAAGTAGTAAAGCCGCGAACCATCTTTTTGCTGGTTGCGCCTTGGCGGTGGGTAACGACGGCATCGGGATTATAGAATACTTTCCAGCCTGCCAGCTGTGCTCGAAAACTAATGTCAGTATCTTCGTAATACGCAAAAAAGGTATCGTCGAATAACCCGATGTCATCAAAAAGTTCTGCTCGATAGAGACTGGCGCCACCGCTTGCTCCAAAAACCGCTTCCCTTTTTGTGTAGAGGTCTATTGTCTTGCCGCGACCTCTTGGGTATGGGAGCCCCCATGTCGTATAGAACTCACCGGTGCTGTCGAGCAGATGCCTGCCGCTTAACGTGATCTTGCCCGTCACGATGCCAATGTTTTTGTCGCTGGACATTGTTCCAACAAGTTCTAATAACCATTCTGGCTGCGCCACGGCATCGTTGTTGAATAAGGCAACGGCGGCAAAGTCTCTCCCTAGGGCGTATTTTATGCCAACGTTCACCCCCCTGGCGAATCCCAGGTTCTTCTTATTTTTTAGGATGATAATTTTGTCGCCGTACGACTCAAGGATAGTAAGTGATCGATCTGTCGACGCATTCTCTACAACAATGATCGTTGCTTTGAATGTTTGCTTGAGTAGAGAATCGATTGCTTCGGCTAAATATGTCTCACCATTCAAATTTGGGACAACAACGGCAACCTTCTCTATCGACTTATGGGACATACCACTTTATAATACAGTAAAAGATGAAACAATTTGTCTCTAAATCGAACCGAGCTTTGCTTACGGAGCTTGTACGGACAGACTTTAAGCTTCGCTATCAAGGATCGCTGCTCGGGTATACGTGGTCACTCCTAAAGCCATTGTTGTTATTTGTTATCCTGTATATTGTTTTTGTCTATTTCTTAAAGATCGGTAAGGATATTGAGCATTTCCCTGTGTATCTGCTCCTCGGTATCGTGCTTTGGAATTTCTTCGTTGAGATGACAGTCCAAAGTCTTGGATCAATCGTTGCCCGAGGGGATTTAATACGTAAAATTCGTATACCCCGCTGGATGATTGTATTCTCGAGTAGTATTTCCGCAACGATCAACCTTTTACTTAGTTTGATAGTTGTGGGTATATTCATGGTTATCAACCAGGTTCCTATACACGCATCGATTCTGATGATGCCTGTTTGGATCCTTATGATTTACACACTTGCACTCGGCTGCTCGTTATTTCTCGCTGCGGCTTACGTAAAGTTTCGGGACCTTAGTTATATATGGGAAATTATTCTTCAGGCAGGCTTTTATGCGACACCGATTATCTATCCGCTGCAGATGATCCAAAACGAGACTATCGAAAAGATACTTCTTATGAATCCGATGGCGCACGCTATTCAGGGCGCACGCTATGACGCAATTACGCACCAAACGTTAACAACGTATAACGCATGGGACGGGTCATGGTATATATGGATTCCTATTATTGTCACTGTTCTGATTTTTATTGGCGGTCTTCTTTATTTTAAGGATCAAGCCAAGGATTTTGCGGAGAACATATAGCCATGAATGAAAATAATATTGCGATTAAAGTTTCTCATGTTAGTAAGTCGTTCAAGTTGCCTCATGAATCACAGAATTCTTTGAAAGGTAAATTGATTAACTTTAACAAACGAGGTTATGAGATCCAGAAGGCGCTAGAAGATATCTCATTTGAGGTTAAAAAAGGAGAATTTTTCGGAATCGTCGGTCGTAACGGTAGTGGTAAAAGCACTCTGCTAAAGATCTTGGCTGGCATATACGAGCCGAATAAGGGTTCGGTTGCCGTTCGTGGCTCTCTCACGCCATTTATCGAACTCGGCGTTGGTTTCAATCCTGAACTTTCAGGTAGAGATAACGTTTATCTTAATGGTGCACTCCTTGGTTTTAGCCGTCGTGAAATGGATTTGATGTATGAAGATATCGTTGAGTTTGCGGAACTTGAGCGCTTTATGGATCAAAAATTAAAAAACTATTCATCGGGTATGCAAGTAAGGTTAGCATTCTCTGTTGCCATTAGGGCAAGGAGCGATATTCTCCTTTTGGATGAGGTGCTGGCGGTGGGAGACGCGAGATTTCAGCAAAAATGTTACGACTACTTTTATACGCTGAAGAAAGAGGGTCGCACGGTTGTATTTATTTCGCATGATATGGCTGCTGTACAGAAGTTTTGTGACAGGGCGATATTTATAAAAGATGGGAGGGTTGCCGATACGGGCAGGCCTGTCGATATAGCGAACAATTACCTCATGGAGCTGTTCGACAATACAGTCAGTTCCGCTGAAGATGAAATACGGCTTCCGGTCATATCTCAATTCTCTATCCGATTACCCGATAAGAAAAAATACACACGACACGACACGGCTCTGGTAGCTTTTCACCTTACTTTAACGGAGAAGTACGATATTCAACTAAGAGCTGCTATTGTGAAAGATGGAATGGCGGTTGCGCATATCAACTCCAGTTCTCTACCATTACGGCTTGGCAAGGGTAAGCATACGATCGTACTATCTTTGGAGTTGGATAATTTCTTATCGGGAAATCATGAGATTAGCGGGGGTGCATACAACGCTGAAACGGGGGAGCAAATAGCTTTCTCCCATGCCAAGAATCATGTATTTATAGCCGACAACGACACTCATCATAGCGGATTATTCAGGTTGGGTGGAACATGGAAACAAGAACCATAAGTTACAACAAGGGCTAATAATGGTAAGCAAATCACCTCTCGTCAGCGTCATCATCACCTCGTATAATTACGCCGATTACATCGAGGAGACGATTGCGAGCGTACTCAATCAGACATACGGACGAATTGAACTGATAATAATCAACGACGGCTCGACTGACAATACGGAAGAAATCTTGAAAGCGTATGAAAAGAAGGCTATCGTGGTAAATCAGCCGAACAGTGGAATAATTGCCACAAGAAACAAGGGTATGGAGATGGCGTCGGGAGTCTATGTTATGCAGCTCGACGCCGATGACTACTTGGATACGAGTTATGTGCAGAAATGTGTAAGTGTGGCGGAAAAAGGTGCCGATATCGTCTACACCCAAGTGAGACATTTCGGTCGTACTGAATTTGAAAGTGACTATATCGAATATGATATCGAAAAATTAAAGCATAGCAATTATATTCATGCGACATCATTGATACGCAAATCAATCTTGCCCCATCTTCCTTATGATACCTATCTGGATGACAAGGGCTATGAGGATTGGGACTTATTCTTAGGCCTATGTCTCGGTGGCGCAAAGGCAAAATTAGTAAACGAGCCACTTCTCTATTACCGCAAGCACGACAATCGAAAAAGCCGCTCTGATGCACTTGGCGGGAGTGGAGATGAACTACTTGCACGGCATCATATTTGGTCAAAGTACAATGAAAAATATCCATCCGAGTTTTGGTATTTTAGTTCCGAAATTGATTTGCTATATAAAACTATTGAATTTTACGGTAAATATAGAAATCTCATGGAAGATTTGGAAAATCGCCAAAAAATCCTATTAGAAAAAGAACGCTATGTGAGGAGGGTCGAAAACATGAATCCTTACATTGCCAGCAAGAAACTTGTTAAGAGGATAACTAAGAAAGAGTAGAAACATTCATGGTTATAGAGTGCTAGAACTCCTGTATAATGGTTCATTGATGAGTAAGATATATAAATTTTACAGCTATACGCGCAAGCATGGAGTGGGGAAAGCGCTACGAAAAACAGCTGGGTATATAAGAAAAAAGACGTCTACGTTAAAACAAACGATAGATGTAATGGCTGACATAGACGATATCGCACGCGCAGATTTCATCGCATCACCATATCGTAAACCGGCAAAAATAGCCAAAAAAGAATCCCTAGTGATAGGATGGGTTTTATCACCACTAAGCCCAGGGAGTGGGGGCCAAAATACTATTACGCGATTCGCAAGATTTCTAAAAGAACAAGGTCATACAGTAACTTTCTATATATATGAAGGCGTTCAA
>CAZCYG010000064.1:0-5565 GCA_964502795.1 uncultured Candidatus Saccharibacteria bacterium
GTGAATCATCAACAATTATTGTGCTTTTGACGATCACAGTTATTTTATTGTCGGTTGTTATTGTCGCATTACTTGCGACGGTAACTGTTCTGGTGATAAAAATTAACAAGATCGCCAAAAACATCGAATCGGTCAGTAATCACGTTGCCGAAGCAACTGAATGGCTGAGCCCTACGAAAGTAATAGCAACGATAGTCGACGTATTTCGTCGGTAGGAGGAAAGCATATGTCAAAATTGTTTAAATTAGCAGTAGCAGCGGTTGGCGGATTTGTTGCAGGTATCTTGCTGGCGCCAAAAAGTGGTAAAGAAACACGTGACGAACTAAAGGCCAAGGCAGAAGAAGCAAAGAAAAACGCTATCAAAAAAGCGGATGAGTTAAAGGATGTTGCTGACGAGGGTAAAGAAACGCTGAAAAAAAGTGCGGATTCTGCAGGTAAAGAGGCGGCTGCATTTGGTCGTAGCGCCAAAGCAACAGCCGAAAAAATCGCAGCCGAAGCCGCAGAACTTGGTGGTGAAGCGCGCACCCGTGCCAGTCGTGTCGCAGCAGACGCCAAAAAGACTGCCGAAACAATTCAACACGACGCCGAAAAACGTTTGAAATAAACATGCTTATATAGAAACAGGCATTGCAGGTAATGGCTGTTTCTATTTTATATATCTAGCGGTTCGGTGAGACGCTGATATTCTGTACCAATTTTTTCTGCACTGAGTTCTAGCCACTTGTCGATAGAGTCTTTGCCTATATCCGACAAAATAGCGTCATGTGTCGGAAAGGCAAAGTCGGGTCGGACAGCCTCGAGAAAATTAATCGCTTCTGCTATTTTCATCCAGGGTGCTGATGCGGGTATAGCAAGTATTTTAACGTGAGCCTCCCCGGTTATTGTGAACGAATCGCCAGGATAGTATATTTGGGAATTAATCATAACTCCTAGATTGGGTATTGGCTGCCAGTCATTCGTTATGCGGGCATGCTCACCGCCATAAAATTCGAGCTCAAAGCTCCCGATCCGTAGGCCTTCGTTTACTGTAGCTGCCAGAGTTTTGAAACCATCTAATTGTGATGTGATGGATGTATGTGCAACAATCGTCGCATCTGGGTTTTGATCAACAATTGCCTGTAATTTGTCTTTGTCAAAATGATCACCATGCTCGTGGGTAATCACAACACCCACGACGCCAGTTGGTACCACGAAATCTGTCGTGAAATCACCCGGATCGACTACAAGTATCTGCCCATCTTTTTCTACGGTAAAGCACGCATGTTCGAATTTCGTTAACTTCATATTACTCACTCTCTTTAAACCATTTTGTAAATGCTCGTCGTGCTTTGCTTATTTTTGGCTCGATAATCACCGAACAGTAACCAGCTGCCGGATTTTTATTGAGATAGTCTTGATGATAATCCTCAGCTGGATAGAATTCATCGAGTGACATGATTTCAGTAATAATCTTGTTGCCCCAGTGTTCTTTGGCTCGTTCTCGTGCTGCTTCAAATATTGCCTTTTGCTCGTCGTTGGCATAAAACATTGCTGACCGATACTGTGTACCAACGTCGTTTCCTTGACGATTCAGTGTGGTCGGGTCGTGGATCAAGAAAAACAAATCAAGTATTGTCTCGGCAGGTATGACCGACTCGTCAAATGTGATCCGCACCGCTTCGGCATGTCCGGTACTGCCCAGCGGCACTTGCTCGTATGTTGGGTAGGGCAGATCACCGCCTGTATACCCACTGACGACATCTTCGACACCCGTAATCCGCTGATAAACGGCGTCCAGACACCAAAAACACCCGCCTGCTAGTACATACGTTGCCATATTTCTATTATACTCGTATAGATGGACATCGAGGAGTTTCAAAGATTACTGGCGCAACAAGGTGAGGGGCTGTACCGAGATATGCCGTGGCGGCGAGATACGCGGCCGTATTTTGTGTTGGTGAGTGAGTTGATGTTGCAGCAAACGCAAGTCGACCGGGTAATTCCGAAGTTCAAAGCATTTATTACTGCGTTTCCAGACGAGCAAACATTGGCGCGAGCCAACCTGGCAGACGTGTTGAAGCAGTGGCAAGGACTTGGCTACAATCGCCGTGCCAAGTTTTTGCACGAAGCGGCCAAAAAGATTGTTGAGCTTGGCGGTTTTCCAAATGACGAAGCTAGCCTAATTGCACTACCCGGGGTTGGCAAAAATACCGCTGGGGCGATACTGGCGTATGCTTACAATCAACCAGCGATTTTTATCGAGACGAATGTGCGTGCAGTGTATATCCACCACTTTTTTGACGATAGCGATCAAGTAGATGATAAAGAAATCTTGCAAGTTATGAAGCAGACTGTGCCATGGGCAAGGGGAAAAGAACAGCCCGAGCGGCGGATTTATTCCGTGTCCGGTGCGATGAGAAAAACCGTCGGTTTGTCTTATTCGCCAAAGGCCTTTTACTGGGCGATCATGGACTACGGATCAGACTTGAAAAAGCAAGGCATCAAACCAAGTCGAAGTAAACATTACGTCAAACAATCACCATTAAAAGGGAGCGTGCGGGAAGTGCGTGGACACATTATAAAGGCACTCGCGAGTGGTGAACAACAGGTAATGGTACTTCGTAAACAATTACATGCCGATGAACGGTTTGACGCGGCGCTAGGAGGTCTGGTCAAGGATGGATTAGTAACAATGACGAACGAATACCTGCATTTGACCAAATAACCGACAGGTACGATAATAGACAGTAATGAAATCAATATTTTTCCGTACGACAGCAGTGGCGGTTATCGTTGCGGTATTTGCCACGATTCCTACCGTTGCTCAGCAACCCGAAACAATGACTGATGAACATGTCGCCAGGATTAAATCGAATTGTCCAGGCGCACTTGCGACGCTGTCCAGGATCCGTACCAATGATGCGCCGACATATGTGAACCGTAACCAAACATATTTTTCTATCAGCGATAAGTTAATGGCTCGACTGAATAGTCGATTAACACTGAACCGTTATGATGCGACGCAGTTGGTTAAAACGGCAAGCGACTACAATGCGGAGCTGATCAAATTTAGGGCTGCATACAAACAATACGATGACACAATGCAGGACCTGTTGCATATGAATTGTCGGCAACAGCCCGTTAGTTTCTACGATAAAGTAGCAACGGCTCGTGAGCAACGCCAAAAGGTACAGGAAACAGTTGTTCAGTTGAAAGGCTTGAGTGATCAATACGAACAGAATGTCAAAACATTTTCGGCAGACCATATGTCCGGAGGAAATAAACTATGAGTGAAGATCAGAAGCCTATTCATGTCGCCTGGTATCGTCAGGGGATCGTGTTATTCGTGAGCGGCGGCATCGTCATCGCGTTACTACTGGTAACGGTCAGTCTGGCACTGTATGCATCGAGCGGTGCAGCACAGTTAGACCTCAGCCGCCCTGGATTTAAATCCGCTCAGTCGCAATTGGATCAATCAGGATCATTCGAAAGTTTTCCGGCCAGCGGTCCAGTGAACAGGCAAGTCATCGAAGATTTTGAACGTATATACCAAAAACAAAAAAAGCTGGTTGATAGTACGGATGTATTTAGCGGTAGCGCACTAGAACCACAAACACTTGGTATTGATGCACCTGATGCTAACGAATAGGCTTGTTATTTACCGGGCGCAAGTTCAATATTCTCGGATTCTAACTCATGGAGTAGACGACGGCGCATCTCTGCGATGACTGACCATTGATCGGACGGCTGTGTTTTGCCAGCGACGATGATCTCCAGGTATACATTATTAAAATCACCAATAGACACAAACGCGGGGGCTTCGAGAATTTTTGACTTCCAAGTGTCTTCGGCTGCTATTTTTTTGCCCGTTCGATTGATAATTGCAGCTACCTTTTTAACATCTGTCGTTGGGCTAACGTTGATGACAAAACGTGCCATGCTATACCCCATTGTCTTGTTGATAACATGAGTGATTGAACCGTTCGGCAGGTAATGGACGTTGCCGTCGATATCACGGATGACTGTGCTGCGGCTGCCGATGCGTTCGACGGTACCACTTGCTTCGCCCAGTTCGACAATATCACCGACGCGGTATTGATTTTCGCCAATGACAAATAGTCCGGCCAAAAAATCCTTTATCAATGATTGCGCACCAAACCCTAATGCGACACCAACGACACCGGCACTGGCAAATAATGGTGCGAGAAGGGCGTCAGCATGATCGACTGCTTCACGAAACAGCGCCACGCACACGACAATGACAATAAAGATATGCCAAATATTACGAACGACAGCCGCCAATGTTTTTTGGCGTTTTTCAATGTCTTTGTGGTGCCATTCACGGTGCCTAGCGGTGCGCACCCAGCGCTTTACCAGCCGCGATAATAGTTGTCCACCAACGTAATATGCAACCGCTCCTGCTATAATAATGACGATCATGGAAGCGATGTGACTGGAGAACCACTCGACAAACGGATTCCATACATCGATATGTGATTTTAGCCAGACTTGTAATGATTCCATATGACATAGTATAGCATGAGCATTTTAGAGGTAGATCCCAGCAATTACATCATCACCCGCAAACGTAAAAAATATAAGTTTGCGCTGTTTGCCAACTCGCCGATCTGCTATGAGCTTAACGAGTGGCAGCACCATCAACCGCTGCAAGAACTATCCCCGCAAGCGGTGACGGTTGAGTTGGGAGCGGGAACAGGATTGTTTAGCGTCGAACTGGCAACGCGATATCCTGACAGGGTGTTCATAGCAGTGGATGTTAAAGCGGATCGTTTGCAAAAAGGTGCTGCTCAAGCGGTTGCAAATGGACTGACGAATATCTTTTTCGTTCGCGCACGGGTAGATCAGCTAGCGGATATTGTTGAGTCACAATCGCTTGAATCGTTGTGGATTACCTTTCCTGATCCCTTTCCTAAAAAGCGTGCCGCTGGTCGTCGCATGACGCATCCGCATTATTTAAAGATCTATGAAAGCCTTTTACGACCAGATGGTGCACTATATCTCAAGCACGATAATCGTGATTTTTTCCATTGGTCACTGGAACAATTGGTTGTCCTGAAATGGCATATTGATGAACTGACGTTTGATTTGCATGAGTCAGAATTGTCTGACGATTACAAAATCAAAACGACATATGAGGTGCGCTGGTTGGGTGAAGGACTCACGACCAATTTTGTCAAAGCACTGCCGCCACGTAGTTGATGTATTTGTTAAAATAGAACAATGAATCTGAACGACTATACGAAACAAGCGATTACAACACTGACCGGTGAGCATGGGTATGGTGATATTAGTCCACAAATGATGGCTGTTGTATTGGGGCTGTCTGATGAAAGTGGTGAAGTATTAGGAAAATTTAAAAAGTTACTTCGTGACAAAAATGGCGTACTGAGCGACGATGACAAAAAGGAAATTGTCAAAGAAATTGGTGATGTTTTATGGTACGTTGCGTCACTGACCCATCTACTCGGCTATAGTTTGGATGAAGTCGCGCAAATGAATTTGGATAAACTAGCTAGTCGCAAACAGCGTGGTGTCATAAAAGGCAGCGGTGATAATCGCTAGACC
>CAZCYG010000065.1:0-5428 GCA_964502795.1 uncultured Candidatus Saccharibacteria bacterium
AGACTCTAACTCTCGACCTCTTCCTTGGCAAGGAAGCGCTCTAACAACTGAGCTACACCCGCTCGTCGTAGTTCACTGTCGGATTCAATTTTGACACAAGTATCAAAAGTTTCATCCTTTCGTTACTACTCCTCTCAAATTACGAAACAGAACAAGTTCTTGGTTTCATAATTTGGGTTAAATAGCTCGAACTCCAAATTATTGTATCTTACCTCTGGTGGAATTTCAACTGCTTAGGGCCAATTATCATACGTGAAA
The DNA here is from genome assembly GCA_964502795.1 of uncultured Candidatus Saccharibacteria bacterium. Taxonomy (GTDB): domain Bacteria; phylum Patescibacteriota; class Saccharimonadia; order Saccharimonadales; family Saccharimonadaceae; genus UBA2112. Next base: position 259 of record CAZCYG010000065.1, read on the forward strand.
CCATCAAATTGTTTGTCGGACTGCCTGTCGGCGCGGATGACAAGCGATGTTCGGCTGTAGCCCTGGTAGCTGTCAACGCCATGCATTGGCCGAATATCATCATCTGATGGATATAGATCTGGTGCTCGCATTAATGTCAGATCGCCTGCTTTGACGATTGTTGAATCTTGATTGTCATTGTCCTGTATGCTCAATATACCTTTGCCCTCAAGAGTTACGACGGCAATAATGCCCCAGAACCGTCGTTGGTCACGATGATGGGTGATGCCGGTTTTGTGTGCGTCATAACGATGCAACACCATTTCGTCGGCGTGCCATTCGGTTAACACCGGGTAGTACTGTGCAAGATCAAAACGTATGAGATTTTCGACTGAACGAACGAGTTCATGCACCGTGGGAACTTTTGCAACTACTTGTTGGTTGCCGTGACGTAGTTTGAGAGAAAATGCATCGTAGTTTTGATAAATGGTGACACCTCGTTGGTTGCGATGCGTAGTACGATTGTTGCGCCAAGCGACATTTTTCGGGTTATGTATCTCTGCCTGGATGGCTGCAAGGTGGTCAGCGTCAATCACTGAGCTGATATGTGTAAAACCCGGCCCATCCGGACCGAGCGATCCAGCGGTTGTCTCTACGATGAATGGATCGGCGCTGAACCATCCTGGTTGGCGATTTGTATTTGACATATAATTAGTGTAACAGATAGAGCTAAGGTATACTGGGCCTATGAGCAAGACTGAGCTGGTGGGAATTTTGAATATCACACCGGATAGCTTTAGCGACGGTGGACTGTATGTCGATACAGACAAAGCATTTAACCACGCAGTCCAGCTGCGACAGGATGGTGCTGCCTATATTGACGTCGGTGCCGAATCAACTCGTCCCAATGCAACACCACTGAGCGCGGACCAGGAATGGCAACGGTTGCAGACACTATGGCCCAGCCTGGTGAAAAAGTTTGACACTAATCTATCACTTGACACGTACCATCCTCAGACGGTGCGTCGAGCGGCACGATTTGGCAAGTTCATTGTCAATGATGTGACGGCGTTTCATAGCCAGGAAATGATTGATGCCGTGATTGAGTGTGGGCTGTCATGTATTGTCAGCCATTTACCGGTGACAGCTGGTGGTGACGTACAGTCTGCGCACTCCGGGACATTAATTGACAGCGTTGATCAAGTGCGTGACGAATTGTTGGAGCGACATGAGCAGCTACTTGCACGTGGTATTGCCAAGCAAGATATTATTTTGGATCCAGGTATCGGATTTGGCAAAACCCCCGAAACAAACTGGGCATTGCTGCGATTTGCCGAAATGGTGCCCGATATTGATGTCATGGTTGGGTATTCACGCAAACGCTTTTTGGGTGATGATCGTATGGAGTTAGAGCCGAATCTCAAAGCTGGACGTATTGCTATTACCGCAGGTACGCGCTACTTGCGTGTCCATGATGTTGCCGGACATCGGCAGTTGCTCGACGAGAGTTAGCGAGCTTTGTAGCTATTGCCGCCGTCTGTGACAAACAGATCATGCGGATGGCTTTCGGTTAGTGAAGCTTGGGTAATTTGGTAGAACTCAGCAGTGTTCCATAGTTCTGGGATAGTACGGGCACCGACGTAGTAGAATCCTGATCTGACACCCTCTAACATCACCTCGGCAACATCGACCAATTTACCACTTGATGGGATCAAGCCCTCTACGCCTTCGGCGACCAGCATACCCTTCATTTTGAAATCTTTGCCATGGAACTCGTCTTCACTGCTGATTGCTTTGCCTTTTTGCATAGCACCAAGCGAACCCATGCCACGATAATTTTTGAACGTGTAGGTAGCTGCGTCGTTGACGATACTTTTAAACCGTGAGGGAACATTTTCGCGGGCTATTTCTTTCGTCTCGCCAGGTGACTCGAGTGTCGCGGCAAAGAGACGTCCCATCATGACGGTTGATGCACCAGCGGCCAAGGCTTTGGTGATGTCGCCTGAATAATTGATGCCGCCGTCAGCAATGACTGGCACACCGTGTTTGCTGCTAACAGTTGATGTATCAATAATTGCGGTCAACTGTGGCACTCCCATGCCACTGACGATGCGTGTGGTACAGATTGCGCCAGGACCCATGCCAACACGCAGCCCATCTGCTCCGGCATTGATTAATGCTTCCGCGCCTTCGGCTGTTGCCACATTGCCACCTATGACCTCGACAGTATGGTTCTTTTTAATATAGCTAATCGCATCCATAACAAATTTGGTGTGGCCATGTGCCGAATCAACCACGATAACATCAACTTTTGCCGCGACAAGTGCGGTGACACGATCTTCGTAGCCGGGGCTTGAGCCAACGGCTGCTCCGACCAACAGACCAGCCTTTTTAACCTTTTTAACTTCCTCTACCTGATCAGTAATTGTGAGGTTGCGATGAATAATACCGATACCACCTAGTTTTGCCAGAGCGATCGCCAGTCTGCTTTCGGTAACTGTATCCATAGGTGCAGATACTAGCGGGGCTGTGAGTGTAATCTTTTTTGTGAGCTGGGTTGATAGGTCGATGTCAGAACGTGGGAAAGCCGTGTAGTGGGGCTTTAATAATACGTCGTCGAATGTGAGAGCGGTCAGATTTTCCATAGCCAATTATGGTCTGACATAAGCAGCTTTGTCAAGGAACGAAAGATACTTGCGCTTTTGAAAATGATTGGTACAATTGATAACAATATGTCACGAACCAAGCAATCGGTTCCAAAGAATTTGAACGTAGCATCCGCTCCGAAGGGGGCGGATTTTTTTGTGCCAGGCAGGATTACTCTAGAGGACGATAAGGTGTTCGAGGGCACGATACCACCATGGCAAAAAGACACGCAATTTAATGGCGAAGTTGTATTCAATACGGGCATGAGCGGATACATCGAATCGCTGACCGATCCGTCATATCATAATCAAATTTTGGTATTTACCTATCCAATGATCGGTAATTACGGTGTCAACCTAGCTGATGGCGAATCAAAAAAAGCTCAGGTAAGCGGTGTTGTCGTATCGGAAATGGCAGTCAACTGGAGCCACGCGGTAAGTGACAGATCGCTACTTGAATGGCTAAAAGAGCAAAATATTCCATTGATCACGAATGTCGATACTCGTGCGTTGACGAAATATTTGCGGACACGGGGAACGCTGCTAGGCGCTATTAGTGAGCAAGCAGTTGATGCGAAAAATATCACGATTAATCAAAGTTTTGTCACGATTGATGCACCAACGACATACAACGAAAAAGGATCAAAAAAAGTCATCTTGGTCGACTGTGGCGCAAAAGAAAATATTCTACGGAGTCTACTAGATATGGATGTCGCAGTAAAGCGAGTGCCGTATGATTATGATTACACGGATGAAGATTACGATGGGGTACTGCTGTCGAACGGTCCCGGCGACCCGACTGACTATAGCCCGACGATTGCGATTGCGAAAAAAGCAATTCAAAAAGGTAAGCCGATTTTTGGCATCTGTCTCGGCAGTCAGATTCTTGGGCTAGCAGCGGGTGCGTCGACGTACAAATTAAAATTTGGTCACAGAGGGCATAATCAGCCATGTTTTGATGATGGCAATGAGCGTGCGTACATAACCAGCCAGAATCATGGCTATGCACTAGACGAAAAAACATTGCCAAAAGGATGGCGGGCGAATTTCAAGAATCTGAATGACGGATCGGTTGAAGGGATAGAACACACGACAAAGCCATTCTTTGCGGTCCAGTTTCATCCGGAAGCATGCCCCGGACCGACGGATACATCATATTTGTTTGAAAGGTTTCGTAGGTCGCTATGAGTAATATTAAAAAGGTCGTCCTGCTCGGATCGGGTGGTCTAAGAATCGGTCAAGCTGGCGAGTTCGACTATTCCGGATCGCAGGCGATCAAAGCGTTTAAAGAGCAGGGGATATTTGTCACATTGATTAATCCAAACATCGCAACTGTTCAGACAGATGAATCGATGGCAGACAGAGTTTATTTCCAGCCACTCAACGAAACGACAGTGACCAAAATATTGGAGCGTGAAAAACCAGATGCCGTCGCACTGAGCTTTGGCGGACAAACGGCGCTGAATCTGGGATTGAAGCTGAACGATAGTGGAGTCTTTGAGCGACTGAATATTAAAGTGCTAGGAACGCCCGTTGACGTCATCAAGACGACAGAGGATCGGGATTTGTTCAAGATTGCGCTGACCGAAATCGGCACAAAAACAGCCCGAAGTATTGCCGCGACGTCGGTCGAAGCGGCACTCGCAGCGGCTGACAAAATCGGCTATCCAATCATGATGCGTTCGGCATTTAGTCTCGGTGGGTTGGGATCGGGCAAAATCGACAATCCGCAGCAACTGAAAACTCGAGTTCGTGAGGTATTAGTAGCGGTACCACAGGTACTCATCGAAGAATACCTGATGGGATGGAAAGAGGTCGAATACGAAGTCGTCCGCGATCGGGACGGTAACACGATCACCGTGTGTAACATGGAAAACTTTGATCCGATGGGTGTACATACGGGTGAAAGTATCGTTATCGCGCCGTCGCAGACACTGACAAACGAGGAGTACCATCGGTTGCGAGAAGTCGCGATCCGGACGATTAATCATCTGGGAATTGTCGGCGAATGCAACATACAATACGCACTCAATCCAGCTGATGGGGACTACCGCGTGATTGAAGTCAATGCGCGTCTCAGCCGATCGAGCGCTCTGGCATCAAAAGCGACAGGCTATCCGCTGGCATTCGTTGCGGCAAAATTGATGCTGGGCAAGCGACTATATGAAATCAAAAATAGCGTGACAGGAAAAACGTCAGCATTCTATGAGCCAGCGCTTGATTATGTCGCGCTCAAGATGCCGCGGTGGGATCTGTCAAAATTGAAATCGAGCGACCACACGATAGGTACCGAAATGAAAAGTGTCGGCGAAGTAATGGCGCTTGGGCGATCGTTCCCAGAGGTACTGCAAAAGGCAGTCCGAATGGTGAACGGTGGCGCGGATGGTCTGACACTTCATCCTCATTCGTTTGATGATCCACTGGCGGAGGTTTCTCGACCAACTGACAGGAGACTATACGCAATCTACGAAGCAATGAAACAAGGCAGTAGCGTCGACGAGTTGCACGATCTCTCACGAATCGACAAATGGTTCCTGGCGCATATC
>CAZCYG010000066.1:0-5398 GCA_964502795.1 uncultured Candidatus Saccharibacteria bacterium
ATTAGTGACCAGGTGATACTTGGTATTCCGACAGCTCGCACTTTCTCGCGAACATTTACCATCCCAACAAGTGTTGAGAGTACCCTTAAAGACGCTGTCGCTCTTGAGGTTAGCCAGTACATACCCGTCCCTATGTCTCTCCTTTATGTAGATTACGAGATTATCGAGCGAAAAAGTGATTCGCTAACCGTTATTATGAGCGCAGTCCCCCGTAAACTCGTGGATAATGCTCTTAATGCCTGCGAAACCGTTGGACTGTCTGTTGTCGTTATCGAACCGGCAATCAATGCGGTTGCCAGGGTGCTTAAGTCAACCGAGGAAGGCTATCTTCCAACGGTCATTGTTGATATTGGTGCAGCGAATACCGATATTGCCATTCTCGATGGATCGATTCGTATTACCGGCGGGCTTGCAACGGGTGGCAATACGTTTACTCTTGATATCGCCAAAAAGCTCAGTGTCACACTTGAGAATGCTCACCAGCTGAAGGTCCTCAACGGGCTCGCTCCTGGTCCAAAGCAAGAAAAGCTTACAGCGGCCCTACGTCCGGCACTTCGGGGTATTATTACCGAGACTCGCAAGGTCATTCGTTATTACAACGAACGACTCAGTAATGACCGCCGTCTCGAGCAGGTTCTTGTGGTTGGTAGCGGCAGTAATGTTCCGGGCATTGGCGAATACTTTACAAACGAACTGGTCATGCCAGCCAGGACCGCTAATCCCTGGCAAGAACTTGATTTTGGTCAACTGCCACAACCTGCAAAACAGTTCCGATCAAGATACATTAGCGTGGCCGGTCTTGCCAATGTTCAGCAAGGAGCTATGTGGGAATGATCAATCTGCTTCCTGAACAAAACAAACAACAAATACGCGCGGCGCGTATGAATGTTATCCTTTTGCGTTACAATTTCTTTGTACTTATCGTCATCGGTGTTCTGTGCGCAATTTGTATATTCTTCTACATCTTTCTTCACAACACACAGTCGAATGCTATTTCTAAAAGTAGTGAAAATAATCAAAAGGCTACCACATATGCAAAAACACGCGTAGCTGCTGACGAATATCGCAACAACCTTTCAACTGCAAGCAAAATACTTTCCAACGAGGTTAACTATACAAATGTCATCTTTACGATAACAAAACTACTGCCCTCGGGCGTTGTTCTTGATGGTCTCAGTATTAATCCGACTGATTTCGGCAAACAATTATCATTTAGTGCACACGCGAAGTCTGTAGACAAATCAAAAGAGCTAAAGCATAATTTTGAAGAGTCAACCATGTTTTCAAATGTTTACCTACAAAACGTTACCGATAATAGCGCCGGTGGCGCCGGTTCTAGCTATCCTATCGCTGTCACTATTAGTGCAAAACTAAACGAAACGGCAAAACAATGACAGAAAACCAGCTGAAAAAAATAGACGCGTCAAAATTACGGATCATCCTGGCATCATCTATCGTCTTACTGATCAGTATCAGCATTGGCTTGTTCCTATTTTTCCGAGGACAACTGGTTGGGTATGCCGAGCAAGTGAAAACCGCAAATACCGAAGCATCAGTCAGCCAAAGCGATATCAATATGCTTGAAAACCTCCAAAAAGAGCTAGACAGTAATCAAGTAGCTGTCAATCGAGCAAAAAACATTGTTGCCGATAGTCAAAACTATCAATACCAGAATCAAATCATCGATGATATAACTAAGTATGCTCAAAAAGCAAACATCACTATATCCGGTTACGGCTTTACTACTGACAGTGCAGCGAGCACGGCTGGCAGCTCGGCCGCAGGTGGTGCCGCAGCACCCGCTGGCCTTAAAAGTGTTGGGGTGTCCGTAGGAATTAAAAGCCCGGTGGATTATCAGTCCATTATCCGGTTTATCCACTATATCGAAGCAAACCTTACGAAGATGCAGGTGTCCGGAATATCACTAACCGGTGATGGTTCTACTAACGTAACGGTAAGTCCAATAACAATACAGGTATATACTCGATGAACGAAAAGCCCTCCATCTCTCTCAAGCAGATAAAGAAAACAATCTCGAAGCACCACTCTTTTATTTTTATTATTGTTGCGTGTCTCGGACTCGCTGCGGTTATCTATTCTCTCTATGATGTCATGAATATGGCAGACACAAATTCCGTATCAACGACAAGCAGTATAAGTGGTTTTGATCAGGCAACAATAGAAAAAATTAAGACATTACATGTTAGTTCTGATACAAGTGGTAGCAAAGTAAACCTTCCATGCCCGCGCCAGGCAATATTCACCGAACAGCACATTCGTTGTTTAGATTGGTTTTCGTCACAATTAGCAGACTACCGAACAGCAAATAACGGAAATATTCCCTCAAGTACAACCCTCTGTACATTCGTAAAAACCTACCTTGATGGAACGAACTGTACTACAGCCAGTAAAAAATACACTGATGACCAGGGAACACCGTATACAATACAATACCATTATACACCAAAGGCATCAAATGAGATCGGCTACTGGGATTCAAGTCTCTGCTCTGCACAATCTGCAAACGGCGTCACTGCTTCGGGCGATCCACACCAATACGCGCTTGTCACTTTTCAAGCTGATCACCCTCTCGTCTGTGTCGATAACAAATAATTCATTTGTAATATACAACTTGTAGCTATAACCTGCCGTGGATCAAGATACGGCGAGTCTCAAGACCCTTCAAGACTACCTAAAGAGAGTCTTGAGCCATAAAATGATACACTAGAGTTATGTTACTTAGCAGTACACAACTGATTAATATACCTGTCATGGGACTACAAACCGGCAAAGAGCTGGCACGAACCACTGTGGCAATTATCAATCCACACAACCTCTCTGTTATTGCATACCGGGTCGGGGGACCACATATTGACGCTGATCCATCATATGTTCGAACTGTTGATATTCGTGAGCTTGGTAACCTGGGGATGATTATCGACAGCAGCGAAGAGTTTATTGAAACCGATGATATTATTACTGACAAGCCCATTTACGATATCGAATTCGAACTAGAAGATAAGCGTGTTATCGACAAAGAAAAAAACAAGATTGGAAAAGTCATTGACTATGTCGTAAACGTCGATACATTTATTATCGAGCAGCTCGTTGTCAAACGTCCACTTTTAAAAAGCTTTCATGATGACGAGTTGCTGATTCATCGTGACCAGATCGTTGAGGTGACAGATGATACAATCGTTATCAAATCAGATAAGGCTACCGGCAAAACAAAAGTGACTGCCAGTAGACATTATGTGAATCCATTCCGACAAACAGCCCCTCAGCCCGAAACAGCTAAAACAAACGATTAATCACTGATGCCCTTGATTTAATTCATTATTGAGTGCCGCCTTGATATCATCATAGGCAAACCCTTGCCGTGCGAGATATTGCATAATTTTCTGGTCATCCGGGTATTGCCTGCGTTTCTTGATAATAATTTTTTGTAGTTCATCCACATCATTTCGCTCACTGCCAACCAGCTGATGATCGATGATATCACTTGCCACACCCTTTGCCTGCAGTTCCGCACGCAGTTTGCGCAGGCTGATGCCTTTTCGCTGGTTGCGGTTTTCTACCCAAAACCTGGCGAATTTCTCGTCGTTTACATAGCCCTTGTCGAGCAACCTATCGAACACGCGTTCTGTCACAGCCTTACTCACTCCTACTCGCTCCAGTAGTTCACCTGTCCGTCTGCTTTTGTATTTTTTGGTGAGCGTTTTACGATACAAATAATCCCGCACTTCGCGCGCCGAATGTGGACGCAGCAGACAATATTCAAGGGCGCGCCCGTATAGTTTGCCAAACTGACTTTCCGTTTCTAGTTCCGTTAGTTCTTGTTCGGAATATTCTCGACCGACTTTAATACCCAGATCAGCGATCTGAAATACATCCAGACTAAGCCGAAACTTACCGTCCACCATCACATTGACTCGATTAGGATCGTGCTGTTGAGAAGTAAGCGCAGTGACTTTCATTGTTATATGTATTCAAGAATTTCTGGCAATTCGGTTCTATTACTCGAAAGATGAAGTCCGTCCTCAATCACGTGCACCTGCTGATGTAGCCTTTGGGCAAACTGTTTTACATCATCAAGTGAACAGTAAGGATCATCACCGCCATGGATAAAAACAAACGAATCCGATTTTATCATTAATCTGTCCGTATCATAACCATCCGCAGGAAAAAGGTGATCGAATTGGCCTGGCTCATACCAGTCAACACCCGACAGTAGGCGTTCATTGAGAAAAGTACCGACAAGAATAGCACGCTTTACTTTAGGGAACCAGTCTGTCGACAGTAAATTCAGTGCTGTCGTTGCCCCGGATGAGTGACCGATCATCAGGCAATCTGCAAAATCCCAGCCCGAATCACGCAGAAAATCCTCATATTTTATTCTGTCAGGCGTATGATTTTCCGGTAAGAGCGGGGCAAATACATCGTAGTTTCGTTTTTTTAGTTCAGCGTCTAACCATGGAAACCAATTATAGCCTAGATCCCCATCAGTACCATGCAAAAGGACAGCTTTTGGCATTTAAGTCTCTTCTGTAGCGACCTTTTGGCGGACTTTCTTTTCGATTTCTGCAAGAACTTTTGGATTTTCTTTTAGGTACAGTTTGGTCGCTTCGCGGCCCTGGCCGATTTTGGCATCGTTGTAGTCGAACCACGCACCAGCCTTGCCAACAATCCCATGCTGCACCGCCAGATCCAGCACATCGCCGGTATTGCTAATGCCTTCGTTATACATGATGTCAAATTCTGCCACGCGGAATGGCGGCGCAATTTTATTCTTCACAATCTTGACCTTGGTGCGGTTACCAATGATCTCTTCACCACTTTTGATTTGGCCAATACGGCGAATATCGATGCGCACCGATGCATAGAATTTGAGTGCATTACCACCAGTCGTCGTCTCTGGGTTACCAAACATGACACCAATCTTCATACGGATTTGGTTGATGAAAATCACCGTTGTCTTAGATTTGTTAATAATACCCGTCAGCTTGCGTAATGCTTGGCTCATCAGTCGTGCCTGCAGTCCCATGTGGCTGTCACCCATGTCGCCGTCGATCTCGGCCTGTGGCACCAATGCCGCCACCGAGTCCACGACCACCAGGTCAACCGCATTGCTGCGTACCAATGTTTCGGCAATTTCGAGTGCCTGCTCACCGTTATCTGGTTGGGACACGAGCAAATTGTCAGTATCAACACCCAGCTTTTTAGCGTAGGCAGGGTCGAGCGCATGCTCGGCATCAATGAATGCCGCTGTGCCACCTGCTCGCTGCACCTCAGCAATAGCATGAAGTGTCAGTGTCGTCTTGCCTGAACTTTCTGGCCCATAAATTTCAATGATTCGGCCTTTTGGATACCCGCCACCAAGTGCCAAGTCCAGGCTAAG
>CAZCYG010000067.1:0-5321 GCA_964502795.1 uncultured Candidatus Saccharibacteria bacterium
CTTTAGTACACCGCTAAACCCTGCTTCTTTCAAACCATTCTGAATATGCATGGTCACAGAATTATTCATAAGTACAACAACATCTGCAACTTCTGCAATTAGCCTGCCCATCTTTTCATGGATTTCCCGCGTTTTTGAACCCTGCTCAACCAGACCCGGTGTAACATAGATACGACGTTTTGCGTCGAGGTTTTTTAGTAATACCAAGCCAGCTTCGACACCCTCAATATTACCATTATAGGTATCGTCTATGACATGAGCCCCACCTAGTACATAGGGTTGCATCCTATGATCGAATGGTTTTGTCTTTTCTATTCCACTCTTGATTTCATCATCTGTCATGCCGAGAGATTCCGCTATCGCCGCAGTTGCAACAATAACACCTATATTGTGCTGACCCAATAACTTTGTTTTTACCCGTAACTTTGTGTTGCCATGTTGTAGCGTCAATACTGTACCGTCAATTGTCACTATACTTTCTTTGACATGCCAATTTCCAACGCCCTCTCTGCTATAAAGTTTTGGATCATTATTCTTTATATAGTCATGAACATAGCGACTTTCATTATTTTTATACACTTTATCCGGTGTTAGATAATCTTGTAATTCAAAAATTGTTTTTATCGTGTTTTCAATGGAGCCAAATGTCTTTAAATGTGCTTCGTTAATACCCGTAATCAAGCCCAAGTCTGGCTGAACAAGTTCTGCAAGCTCCTTAATATCACCGACATGAGATTCACCAAACTCAAATATGATAATGTCTTCTCCACCAGTTAGCGTTTTCGTAAAACGACTAATACCTACCGGCGTATTCATATTGCCAGGTGTTGCTACAACCTTGTACTTTTCAGACAGAACTGTCTTTAGCACTTCTTTTGCTGTCGTTTTGCCAAAACTCCCGGCAATCGCAATCTTTGTCGCTTTGTGCTTGGAGATAGCTGCGGCTGCATCGGCTTTCATATTTTTGATACTTTTTTTACTTATTAATAAATCACCAATGAATAATGGCACGATGATACCATACGCCAGTAACCACGGTGTTGCCAACAATACTAGAAGTGCAAAAGGTAGCCATACATGACCCGCCATCCATGCACTGATAACAACAACACACAAGATTAGTGCTTGCGCAAAGGCCAATAATTTTACTTTCGACGTCCACACTAACTGACGGCGCTTTGCAACTTTTCTATAATCAGATGTTCGGCCTAACCATCTACTATAATCCAGGATATTGTACTCACTGCTTTGAAGCATGTAGAGCAGTGCTTTCGGATAGCTAGGAATATACCTGGTCCAGAACATTCTCATTACAAAAACTTTTTTATCTCTGATATTACTTTTTGTGGTTCATCGACATAGGTGAAATGCCCTGCTCCAGGAACAACAACCAATTTGCTGCCAACTATCTTTTCATGAAATATTCTACCGTCCGACAATGGTGTCTCCTGATCGCTATCACCCCATAACAGCAATGCGGGAATCGTAATCTTCGATGCAAGTTCACGAACATCTTCGTTGATTACTTTCAGAAAAATAGTTTGCATCGAATCACCCGCATCGAAATAATCCATTGCTCCAGCTGTCTCATACAAGCGACGACGCATCTTGCCTTGCAGCTTTTGCAGACCGGGCAGTTTCATTACTTGCTTGCCTGTTTTGGCAACCACTTTATATGCTTGTTGGCGTGGAGATGATGAATGTTTAATACCTCCGGAACCAATCAATATTATCTTATCGACAGCCAATAGCCCCTGGCCTACGAGCTTAATTGTTACCCTTCCGCCAAATGAATGAGCAATAATGGCCGTCACATGATCGATGCCTAATTTTTGTAAAAAACCAACGACAAGCATACCATAATCACCAATATCCCAATCATCAGACGGCCGCGGGCTACCGCCAAAAGCCGGAAAATCTAGCCGAATTACACGATAGTCTTGCGCCAAGTCTGCAGCCATCATATCGAATGTTTGAAGATTCGCGCCCCACCCGTGGAGGAGCAAGACAACATTGCCCTTTCCCTCGTCAACATAATTGATAAGTTGGCCATTGACGACAATTTTCATACCTATCAATTATACTATAGATATGGAGAGAGTACCGCTAGCTGAACGCATGCGACCGCAGACGCTTGACGGAGTGATCGGGCAAACGCACTTGCTAGGTGATCACGAGATCTTGAAACAGATCGTAAAAAATCGTGAACCTGTTAGCCTGATATTATGGGGGCCACCCGGCAGTGGCAAAACCACACTGGCGCGGATCATTGCACGAGAAGTTGAAGCAGACTTTATAGAACTATCCGCCGTAACGAGCGGTAAAAAAGATATCGAAAAAGTCGTTGAACACGCCCGCCAGAACTGGAACCTGCAAATCCGCACCATACTGTTTGTCGATGAAATACACAGGTTTAACAAAGCGCAACAAGACGCGTTTTTGCCCCACGTCGAATCCGGTTTAATCACACTTATTGGTGCCACGACGGAAAATCCAAGTTTTGAGATTATCACACCACTCCTCAGCCGCAGTCGCGTATTGGTGCTGCAGCCCCTGAGTAAAGATGAAATCATCAACATTATCAAACGGGCTCTGCGAGAATTAAAAAAGACCAAACTTGTCACCCCAGCCGCCATTGACTACCTGGCCGAGTTATCTGGCGGTGATGCCCGCGTGGCGCTTGGCAACCTGGAACTCGCACTCAACATGGATGAAAAGAAAGTCACACCGGACGTCGTGGAAGTCGCAGCCCAAAAACGCATACCGGGCTACGACAAAAAGGGTGAAATGCATTACAACGTCATCAGCGCATTTATCAAAAGTATGCGTGGTAGCGACGTGCAGGCAACACTGTACTATTTGTCACGCATGATCGATGCAGGCGAAGACCCAAAATTCATCGCTAGGCGCATGGTCATTTTTGCCAGCGAAGACATTGGTCTTGCGGGCAACGGTGCATTGGCACTGGCGGTTGCAGCATTTGAAGCAGTCGAACGAATTGGCCTGCCCGAAGCAAATTACGCACTGTATCATGCCGCCACGGCACTAGCCAGCAGTAGAAAATCACGCGAAATTCCCGAACTCATGACTGCTGCGAAACAACTGGCGAAGCAATATCCCGACGCCCAGGTGCCCCTGCATCTGCGTAACGCACCGACCAAACTCATGAAAGATCTTGGCTATAACGACGGCTATAAATGGGAAGCTGACTTCAAACACAAAAAAGGCTTTTTGCCAGACGATATCACAAAAAATATCAAACTATAAAATTTGTTATAGTAATGGCATGCACTCAAGTCTCATGATCATTGTCACCAGGCCACCGGCAACGGGAAAATCAACGCTCGCAAGACAAATCGCGAAGAAGTTTTCTCTTCCGTTGATTCAGTTTGATACCATACAGGAAACAATGTTCGACCAGTACCCAGACTTACCTAACGAAGCTATCGCTAAAGATGCCTATGATCAACTCTTTAGTACAGCCGCCGAGTTTCTTGTGCGCAAGAAATCGTTTGTTATTGAAAGTAACTTTGATATAGAAAAGCATCAAGAGCGTTTTCGCAAGCTTGAGTCACCGGATGTTTATATACTACAAATTCTATGCGATGCAAAAAGAGCAAAAATTGTTGAACGATTCGAGCAACGATGGCTCGATAGACACCGGCACCCGAGACATAACGACCGGCGGCATTTCGAAGGCATCAAAACAGCTGAACTTATAGAACGAAAGCCCCTGAAACTACAAGGAGAACTGATTAGTCTGGATACGACAGATTTCGCGTCCATAGATACGGACAAACTATGCGGTAGTATCGATAGATTGCTAGCAATTGACGTCTAAGCTGGACGAATAACTAGAGCTTCTGCTGGTTCAAGCGTAATGCCAGCACGAACATCAACGCGACCAAGCGCATCACAAACATTATTGCTTGACAGTATCGATTCGCCAATCACAAAATCCGTATCCGGGATCCTGACATGCTGCTGTTCACGCGTAAAATTCATCAGCACAATCGCAGCACCGTCATCCGCTTTCCGGCCATACACGAATACATGGTGATTATCTGAATGCATAGGCACATACGCGCCGTACCGAACTGCCGGTATGTTATGACATAGTTTCAGTGCTTCGCGATACAACGCAAACGTTGATTTAGATTGAGTCATTTGAACCGCAGCCGGTCTATCCATGTCATTTTGATTCATCGGCAACCACAGGTCAGCAGGATCCGCATTTGAAAAGCCACCGTTTAGCTGGTCGGCATCCCAGATCATTGGTGTCCTCTGGGGATCACGCAAACCATTTGGATCCTGCATACGTTCTGGAGGTATTTCGCCATCACGTAAATTTAATTCCTCGCCATTATAAATGAATGTCATGCCTGGCAAAAAGAGATTTGTGATCGCGGCCGACCGCGCAAAATCTTCACCCAGTCGCGTCGCGACACGCATTTTATCATGATTGCCATTCACCTGATTTCCGACAGCTGTCTTGTGCATACGCGAATAGTAATAATCAATCTGAATTTTGTGATGCCCGGCACTCCAGTCCAAGTAAAATCGGCCAAAATTAAATGTACTGGCAACGTCAGGCGCAATCGCATCCAAATCACGCAGTTGCGACTCACCGATATATGCTTCCAGAACCATACGCAAATCTCGGCCCTCATATTGTTCGTCTTTTAATACTTGGGTAATTTCCCAAATATATGAATGCAGCGTTTCAGGATAGTCAGCGCTATTATGGCGCAATAACTGGTCATATGGGTTTTCACACCACTGCTCGCTATAGGCCGTGTTTACTTCTTCGTTTGGCAGTTCCATGTTCTTGCCAATATGATTGACGGCATCAACGCGGAATCCATCAACCCCGCGATCCAACCAAAACCGCATAGCGTCTTTCATTGCTTCACGTACCAGCGGATTGCTCCAGTTCAAATCCGGTTGCTCGACAGCGAAACTATGCAAATAATATTCATGTCGCACATCGTCCCACTGCCACTGCGAAATGGGTGGTGTCCAATCATGCGGCTGCAGCCACGGCATCTCGCCACGGTCACGCGCTTTGCGATTCGGTATTGAAAACACCGATGGCCAGTTGTTTGGCACCCGCCGCTCACCATCATCACCGATGATACCCGGATGCCAAATATACCAATCGTCAAATCCATCTTCACGCCGCCGCGATTTTTGGAACCACTCATGTTCGATCGATGAATGATTCGGGATAAAGTCAACCATCAAACGAATATCGTGTTCGTGCGCCACATGTATCAATTCATCAAAATCATCCAATGATCCTAGGTCAGGGTGCACGTCCT
>CAZCYG010000068.1:0-5210 GCA_964502795.1 uncultured Candidatus Saccharibacteria bacterium
CTTTGCGCGTCCTCGGCAACAGCGGTGTTGATACCGATCACCTGCCCGCTCAGGTTGACGAGTGGACCACCAGAATTACCGGGATTGATTGCGGCGTCCGTCTGGATCAAATCAGTCAGTGTCTCGACCGAGTTACCTTCCGATGCCGATATTGGTCGCCCCTTGCCAGAAATAATACCGCTGGTCACCGTATTCTGAAACTCACCGAGTGAATTGCCGATTGCAACGACTTTTTGACCAATGCGTGTCGAACTGGAATCACCCAGCGTCGCCGCGGTGAGATTACTGACACCACTGACCTTTATGAACGCCAAGTCGTTCAGCGGATCAGTCCCGACAATCTTGACGTCATCATAGACCGTCCCGTCACTTGTGGTCACCGACAGCTGACTACTGCCAGACACAACGTGCTTATTGGTCAAAATATATCCGTCACTCGTTAATATAATGCCGCTTCCCGCACCCTCAACGGCTTGTTGCGTACCATAATATGACTGCGTTGTTTGGCCTTTTGTTGTTATAGATACAACACTTGGTCCAACCTTGCTGGCAACAGATGAGATGTCTTCCTCATCTTGACTAACGACAGCATTGCCATCATTAGCAGCGTTGCGATCAATAACCGTCGCCGTGCTTCCAGCTAGTCGCAAATAAACGAATCCCCCCGCCAGACCAGCGCTAAAGCATCCCGCAAGTACGACAATAACCAGTGCTATATATTTGCCTGCGCCAAACTTTGGTCGTCTTGATACCGCTTTATAGCTTGCTGATGCTTGTTGTGTCGTTATTGGTTTTTCGTCATTATCCATAGTGCCCCCATTTAACATTATCTATCTGATAAAAATCTTATACTACTCCAATTACGGCCCGATTTAGCTTGCGGCCTGATTCAATTTTGTCAGTAGCAGTGCAATCAGTAAACCAACAGTGAATAACAGCGGAAGCAAAATGTCACCTTGTTTCACAGCCCCGTGCCTATGGTGTGATGCATAGACTCGCTCCGCGAGAAAGCTCAGGCTGAGGATAATCAATGTCATTTGTGGGATTTTGAGCGACGGTACAAACACAACAGGGTATGCAATCATCCAATGATACGACAGCCATCCAATCTCGGCCAGTACGAACGCCCAGATCAAACTGAGCAGACGAACATCCGTCTCGGAATAGGATGCAAGGACATGCCGCGCGGTCGAATATCCGATACCCCACATGACAATAACAACCAAGAATGATGGCCATTCATACGATATGCTTGCCAGAGCAATAGTTCCAGCCGCTACAGCCACACCCGCCTGCAATACCACGGCAGTCCTTTTGGCTCTGGGTTTTAGCAGGAGTAGCCAGCATGCGTAAAGAATAGCAATGATAATTTGAACTACGACAGCGTACTGCATCGATGATTGATTTGCCAGATATAGAAGTATCACCGTGCTGACACCGACAATCATGTCGACCATGTTTGTTTCGAGGTGAGCAAACCAATAGCGCGGCCTGACGGCAAACACGCGCCATTTACTGAGCAGAACGAGCAGCAATGCCAGCCAAGGCGTCCCTGTTGCCCAGACAAGCACGAGTAGAGAGACAGCCAATCCTATATTAAGAAGGATATAAACGATCTCGCTCAGCAATGATCGCCGTTTATGAGCCCGTAAAAATTCCATAAGCTACCCTAGTATACCATGTTAGTTACTGGTGGTCTCGGCTGGTTCTGGCCCGATAATCAACACAAACTTTACCGAATCATCAACGGTCACTGGTGGAGTTCCGGCTGTTATTTTGACTCCATAGCGCTCTTTTAGCTTGCTTGCGGTACCTGAATTACCACTACCTATCTGATACAGCGTGTAGCGTGCATAGTCACCAGCTGGTGCATTGCCAACACTCGCAACGGTGTATTTAGCCGTCTCCAGCTTGTCGGCTTCTGTCTGAGCGGTGCCTGCCACACCAGAACCATTGAGTACCGCTATTGGCGCCGCTTCACGCACCATAGGATCGGACGATAGTTTCTGCTGTAGCAATGCGCGCAGTTTACTGTAGTCATATGTTCCCGCTGACGGATGGACTACGCTCATACCATTGACGTTTCCGGTGGTCATAATCGGATCGTCGCCATCGATCAGGCTGATTGATTGAATGTTCTCACTTTTGATATCCTTTGCAAGCGATACAAGCGTCTGGATTTCTTTGGCATCAAATGTTGTGCGGAGATTATTGCCCAGTGCATCAATCATTGCAGTCACCTTACCAAAATCCGCTAGTACGCCTGCACTTACTGCCTTTTCGCGGAGTGCTTTGATGATTTTTTGCTGGTTTTTTTCGCGATCAAAGTTTGATTGTTCAAATCCATACGTCGGCGCCTTGTCACCGCGTGCCTGCGCAAGATATAGCGCGTGCTCGGCGTCAAGCGTGACTGGTCCATTTTCGTAATCAATGAAGTGTCCACTTGGCGGACAGCGTTTTAATACCTCGGCATGACTTACCTTACGATCACCCACACCACACTTCCAGTCAAAGTTGCTATCCATTTGACCACGGGGGTCACGGCTCTCGATCGTCACGGTGATACTACCTCCGACAGCGTTGACCAGTTCGCGCATGACAGTGTAATTAACATTCACGCCATATTGGACGTCCAGTCCGAATATATCGCCCACAAATTCCGCTTCTTTAGTAAGGGCGGCCTGAATTTGTTCCTTGCTATCTCCTTCGCGCACGCAGTTATAATATTCATTTATCTTGCCTGCGTAACCCGAATTACATGCCTGACCAAATTTCACATACAGGTCACGCGGTATGCTGACCATATAGGCGTTTTTCTGATCCTGATCAACACTGAGAATCATCATCGAGTCCGTCAGGTTACCACCTTCGTGTCCTGGATCGTCTTCTGACGTACCGACAATCAGTATGTTGCTTCGACCATTGCTATCCTCTTTGAGTGGTACATTCTGGAACACATCAAATATATTGCCTTTGAATACATTACCCCCGGCAATCACCGCTTTGATGCCAACATATGCGCCTATGCCAATCAATGTGATAACGATTAGAATCGCGACGCGTTTTATCCACTTACGTCGATCCGACGGTTGCCCCGGGCTCTTGCGTCTGCTCTTTTTGCCCTGTTCAATATCGTCATCAATGCCTTTTAATGATTCGTCGATCTCGGATCGAGTAATCTGTGCCCGCTGAGTAGTAGGTGTTGGCTTTGTCAGTGTTGATTGCTTGGGTTTGGTCACTTTGGAATTTGGTTTTTCACCACCGATCGAGCCGCCCACTCGCCTATTCTCGGAGCGTCTTGGTACGAATCCATCCATTGATGTTTGTCGTCGGGGACTCATGCAGGAAAACCTTTCGTATACGAAAAGCTCGCCCCGCTAGAAGTATTCGGCCGTTTTCGTGACAAAATGTATGAATTTATACATTGCGAAGCGAAACGACCGAATAGTATGGCAGGCGAGGTTTGTAGTAGAAAGAGTGTTTCTGTATGAGTCCTCATCATGAATACTCAGTCTACTATACAAAACTTTGAAGCTTATGAATAGTCATTCCTATGGAGTATTCGGATCCCATCCGGTATAGTGGATGGGATGGAATCGGTACAAAAACCTCGTTATCAATGGCTCCGCGATGCAACTGGATTACTTTTTTTTGGCGTAGCGGTACTCGTTGGCACAATCCTTATTAATAACTACGTCTTTCGTAGCTTTAATGTCGAGGGGCCAAGCATGGAAAGCACCCTTTATACTGGCGACCGATTGATTGTTGATCGACTACCTGTCACATGGGCGCAATTGCAGAACAAAGAATATACACCCGCGCGTGGCCAGATTATCGTATTCAAAAATCCAAAATTCAGCATTGGCGACCCCAACGAATATATCGTCAAACGCGTTATTGCCTTTGCTGGCGAGCGTGTCGTTCTCGAAAATGGTAGTTATACTGTCTACAATTCCGATCATCCAAACGGATTCAACCCGGATGATGATAATCACGGCGAACCAGGTAGCCCAACAGCAGGCAGCGTAGACGTCATCGTACCTGATGGAACACTGTTTGTCAGTGGCGACCACCGTCAGGGCAATTATTCATACGACTCACGCAATGGACTGGGGTATATCCCCCTATACGACGTTGTCGGTCCCGTTAGCCTGCGGATTTATCCCTTCACCAAAGTACGGACGTTTTAGCGTTCCAGCATTTTGGTAATGCGTTCAAACTCTTTGTCGTTTTTGAATGAAATAACGATCTTTCCAGCTCCTTTGGCATTGGCATGAATCTGGACTTTTGTCTGGAGATGTCCTATGAGTTTTTGTGTTTCAGTGTCGTGTGCCAACTGTTTTTGTCTGTGGCTGTCCTCAGTCTTCGTTTTTTTCAGACCAACAACAAACTGTTCAATCCTGCGCGCACTCCATTCTTCCTTGAGGATGAGCGGTAAAATCTGTTCAATGACTTTAGGGTCAGCATTGATAAGCGGACGCGCCTGACCTTCGGTTATTTTACCCTCTTGAAGTGCTTTTTTGACACTGTCCGGCAGACGCAGTAAACGCAGCGTGTTACTGATGGCACTTACTGATTTGCCACCTACACGTGACCCGATCTCGTCGAGTGACAAGTTGAACTGATCACGCAACTTGAGATACGCAGTCGCCGTTTCAAGCACATTCAAATCACGACGCTGAATATTCTCAATTAACGAAAGTTCTAGTCTGTGCTGATCGCTGAGCGTACGGACTAACGCCGGAATAGTCATCAACCCCGCTTTGCCAGCGGCCCGATATCGTCGCTCACCGGCAACAATCTGATATGTATTGTTTTTGCGCGTTACAATAATTGGCTGAATGACGCCATGCTCTTTGATTGACAGTGCCATTTCTTCCAGCTCAGGCTCGTCAAAACTTCGCCTAGGCTGATCTGGATCTGGTACGATATCAGTTAGTTTTACCTCGCGCAATTGGCTCAGCTGTTCATCCTGAGCAGCGGTGGGGTCCAGTGATTCATCAATCAAATCGGTTGGAATCAATGATGAAAATCCACGCCCGAGTCCTTTTTTCACCATGATAGCTCTCCGTGATTTCGTAGCTTGGAATTATTAGCTAACACGTTCGATCACCTCCTTCGTCACGGCTTTGTATGCCCTGGCGCCTTTACTCCAGCGATCATAGGCCCCGATTGGCACACCGTGACTTGGTGCTTCGGCTAGACGAATA
>CAZCYG010000069.1:0-5175 GCA_964502795.1 uncultured Candidatus Saccharibacteria bacterium
ATCGCTAGACCGTCGCGGCCGGATTAAGAAACTCAGTGATAACCGACCGAGTATAAATCGTCAGGGGATGTTCGCTGAGAGTTTGGGGGTTGACGGTGATATAGCCTTTGCCTTCGTGTACAACCAGATTGGATATATCGATGCCTTTTAATGCGTAGTACACAACGTATGATAGTGATTCGTCAGTCTCGACCTTTTTGAATGTTTTGAAAAATTGCAGCTGTTCGGGAGCAAATGAGATATTTGTTTCTTCGCGCATTTCACGAGCTGCCGCTTCCTTAAACGATGCGTCGGTTGGTTCGATACTGCCGCCAAATACGGCGATTTTGCCCGGATCCTTAATGTCAGGTTTATCGTCACGTTGTTGGAGTACGAGATTGCCATGTGTGTCCGTGATAAGCACGCATGCGACGTAGTGTCTGGTCAACATAGTGCGTACCCATTCGTCGATTGTTCCTGCGCCCATGAACAATATCAATGCACCGCGGTCACGCGCGATCTGAATGTTTTGCCATAGTGTGTCATCCATTTCGGCAACATGCACGGAATCACGGTTAGTGATGTTTTCGATTAAATCCTCCGGTGTCAGGATAGACAACGCTGGATCTTCGCGGGTCAGATATGTTGGCAGCCAGTATACGTTACTAGCCTGTTCGAAACAATCGACATACTGCGTGCGTAATTCGTGCTGGCGAATGTTTTGGTGTGGTTGGTACACTAACACAACATCATCATTTATTTCGCGGGCTAGCTGCAAGGTTGCGGCGATTTCAATGGGGTGATGGCCATAATCGGTATAGATATTGGGCGCAAGCTTCTCGAATCGTCGATCGACACCCGGGAACTGGTTGAGCGCAAGTGTCGCATCTCCGCTGATGCCAAGATGCTCGAGTGCTTTGATAATCAGACTGGCATTGCGACGATTATGTTCACCCGGCAATCGTACTGGCGCGAGGTCATGTTCACCCAGCACCCATGTTTTTTCCGATGTACCTATAAGATTTGCATCTGCCTGCCACAAAATTGCATGTTCGCTTTGGTCAACAAATTGATGAAACGCCGAAATGTAGTCCTCGGGTGAACCATACGTGTCAGGATGATCGTAATCGATTGAGCTAATAATTGACAAATAGGGATGAAATTGTAAAA
This sequence comes from uncultured Candidatus Saccharibacteria bacterium, assembly GCA_964502795.1. Taxonomy (GTDB): domain Bacteria; phylum Patescibacteriota; class Saccharimonadia; order Saccharimonadales; family Saccharimonadaceae; genus UBA2112. Next base: position 1,150 of record CAZCYG010000069.1, read on the forward strand.
AGTTACGATCAAACTCATCGCATTCATATATAAAATATCGACTATTTGAGTCATAGCACCCGCTAGGACCAAAAGACATTGTCGTACCAACCGAATAACTAACGGGTACGCCAAGTTGTTGGAAAGCCCATATTGCCATAGCGGTTGTCGTTGTTTTGCCGTGAGTACCAGATACGGCTATTAGTTGTAGCTGTTTTTCCTGCAAAATATGGAGCAGCAATTCATCACGTTTAGTTGTTTTGATGCCAAGCATTTTTGCCAGCTGCAGTTCCGGATGATTTTCGGGCAGTCCTGCTGTATACACGAACCAATCGATAGGTTGATGCTGATGCATTGCCTGCAAAAAGATGCCTTTTTGCTTGTTGTTGATCGCGATGCCACGTTTGGTTAAACGCTCTGTCATCAGACTTTCATGAGAATCAGACCCCTGCACACTATGGCCTGCATCAAGCGCGATTTCCGCTAAAGGTCCCAAGCCGACACCACCGATACCGCAAAAGTATATATTCATTGGTTACAGTATACGTGAATCCGCTTTTCCTTGCCATCCTGTGATGGTTTGCCCTCGTATAAGATCTACAAGGTGTCACCCTGCAACAAGGTGTCACCCTGTAGATCCTTGTGTGTTTTTACGATTGGCGGTGCTTTTGCCATTGGCAGTAGGTACGGTATAATAACGGATAAAAGGGGCGTCACACAAACATGATCCAAACAGTTATCCATCTATTGCTCAAACGTCGCCATTTTTGGCGTTACGCATCATTTGATGAGGTTGCCGAACTCTACGCTTCGCGAATTATGCGCATCCTTGCACAGCAGATGATCGGTCTATTTATCATGCTGTACCTCTATCAACAGGGATATTCACTTATATTTATTGCGGCTTTCATCGCAATTAATTTTACGTATCGGGCGATGATGGCGTATCCTTCTGCACGATTTATCGCCAAATTTGGTCCTAAGCACGGTATGTTGGTGGCAAATCTCCTCTATATCCCGGCACTTGTTGCCTTTACACTTGTGCCGGACTATGGAGTATCTGCCATTGTCGCATTTGGCGCGTTCCAGTCGCTTTCAATGGTTATGTATGATGTCGCGTATCTGGTTGATTTTTCAAAAGTCAAACATGCTGATCATGCTGGCAAAGAAATTGGATTCATGCAAATTCTGGAACGGTTGGCGGCTAGTCTGGCACCATTTATCGGTGGTTTTGTCGCGTATCTCATTGCCCCCGAAGCAACCATGTGGCTGTCGGCAGTGTTCTTTGCTATCGCTGCGATACCCTTGTTCCGTACACGCGAACCGGTGCGGCAAAACCAGTTGCTCACCTACAAAAAATTCCCGTGGCGATTAACGCGCCGCACGATTGTCGCTCAAACGGCTGTAGGGTTTGACAATGCGGCTAGCCTGGGCGTGTGGATACTATTTGTCGCTATCGTCGTATTTGCCGGTTCGGCAAACGATATTTATCTCAAGATAGGTATCCTGACATCTATAACAGTCGCAACGTCGTTTATTACAGCCTATTGGTGCGGGAGAATCATTGACTGGCGTCATGGTGGTGATTTATTGAAAGTCGCAACGCTGGCGAATGCTATGACGCACTTGTTTCGTATATTCGTGACGACACCTGTTGGTGTTGCCGCTGCAAATATTAGCAACGAAGTTGCGACAACCGGTTATTCCATGGCGTTTATTCGCGGGGTATTCGATACGGCAGACAGAGCCAAGGGCTATCGCATCGCATATCTTACCTTGATCGCTATTGCGGGGAACATTGGCGATATCATAGCCAGCCTGGTTCTGCTTGGTTTGCTCTTGCTGCTGCAAGGACAGGTCGTCGCGTTACAGTTATTCTATGTCGTTACGGCCATGTATATGTTGATGGTTTTTACGGCTCGTTTCCGTCTCTACCGCTGATAGGCCATGCTATACTGTTAGCAGTAATTGAAAAGGGCAAGGGGTGGCGGAGAAACGGCAAGTGTACAACGGTATTCAGCAATTGCAGCGTGTGAAGACATGGCAGTTGCTCGTGTTACTGGTATTGTTTGGGTTTATCGCGGCGACATTTCTACGTTTAAACAATATTGGTATGGTGCAGCGTCGAGATGCCGTGATTAGTGCGGACAAGGTCGGAGACAGCGTTGCAATACAAGAAAGATTGTACGATCTACAACGATATGTGACATCACATATGAACGCAGATATGGGGTTTGTCTATTTGGAACAACAGTACAAACGTGATAGTCAAAAAGTGATCGATGCAGCCAGTGGTGATGGCAATCCAAACGGTAATATCTATAAGAAAGCTCAAGAGACGTGCGCGCCAAAATTCAGCAGTTATTCGCAGGCATATTTACAGTGTACGGTTGACTATTTGGCTCAGTTCGCCCCGGCGGATAACCCATCATCGGTGGTTGTCCTGCCTAAGGCCGATGCCTATCGCCACAGCTACGCTTCACCATTTTGGACACCGGATTTTGCGGGGTTTTCGGTACTGATTTGTCTACTGATTTTGCTCATGATCGTTGGTCGTTTTGTTGGTCTGATGACACTCCGCCTGATCCTCAAAATGCATAACAGATAACTCACTTTGTAGCTAAGGTGTTGACAGGGGCGTCCTGGCGGGTTACTCTTACATCTGTATAGCAATTAAGGAGGTATAAGACCAATGGCTTACAGTCACACTAACTCTAAGGGTGTTACCTACTACCTGCACAAGACTACTGTTACCTTGCGCGGTGGCAAACCACAGACCATTTATTTCTTCGCGAAAGTCGAGAAGAACGAGAAGGGTGAACCAACTGATCTTCCAGAAGATCGCGTTGTCAAAGAAAACCCACGCAATGGTTTCCTGACCATTTCTAAGAAAAAATAGTTTTCAACCAGAATTCTACGTGTTTAGCCACCCCCAAAATTAGGGGTGGCTTTCTTGTTGTCAATTTTATGCGGAAAAAGTGTGGATAAGTACTTGCAGCATGAGCGGGATGAGTGGTACACTCATATCAAACAAACAGGTGCCAACTGCCCGCCGGGATACGCAAATCGCCCGGCGGGCTTTTTGGTTTATACTTAGTATATGAGTCAGGAGCAACCACCAAAACCTACGAATGAACAATCAAATGGGAAAATTATACAGTTCCCACTGAGTGAATATATGCGCGCACGACAACAACACCCTGCAGGCAAGCTGGGTAAAAAGCCTGTCGAACAGACATTAGAGGAGCTTGGGCAGGATAATGATTCGGACGGTCCGGAAATCGCTTGAAATATTATAGTGTTTATGCTATAATATAAACATGACAGAACGTTCGTTTGAATTAGGGCCTAAAGATACTCCTGAACAGAGGGTAGTCGCCTATTGGAAATGGCTGAACGACAAGATGGGTAGAGTTCCCGCGACTGATGAGCAGCGTGCGGGTCATATGGCACGGATACGGCAGATACTGAGCGGTGAACAGGCGACTACTCAACCCGAAACTACCATTGAGACTTCTGATACGCTAACCGATTTAAGACTACTCGGTTTGGTAGTTGATTATTATAGTTATGACAATATGGTGCAAGGCATGCACCCACAGCTTCATGCGGATGAGTCCGAATTCAAAGAGCGATATGAAGATAACTCAGCTACCGTGTATGCTGGTGCTCAGCATAAGAGGGATAATATGCATTTTCCTTATGAAGAAGCCCTGCAGGTCCTATTTGAGAAACGCAAAGCCATACTAGAACTTGGCCAGGCCTGTGATGCGACAGATTTCGACTCTTTCAAGCAGGTATTAGAAGACATGTATGGTGGTACTGGACAAGATTTTCAGCAAGCTCGTAAAAAACTAAGGAATAAAATTGAACTTATGGAACGCGGCCAGACAGCCCTTGACGTATTTGCGGCTGACGAACGGCCAGAGAAGCAATAGAGAAACCACTCATAACAAAAAATGACATCCGTACAGATGTCATTCATGATTTCATGGTGGGGCTGGAAGGAATCGAACCTTCTACCAAGTGGTTATGCTTCTCACTATT
>CAZCYG010000070.1:0-5146 GCA_964502795.1 uncultured Candidatus Saccharibacteria bacterium
TGCAGAACCCTTGATGATTGGAGCGTTGTCACCATCGTAACCATTTTTGGTCAGCAGTTCACGAACGTCCATTTCGACTAGCTCAACCAATTCTGGGTCAGCAAGATCCATTTTGTTCAGGAATACAACGATACGAGGTACGTTCACCTGGTGCGCAAGCAGTACGTGCTCGCGGGTCTGTGGCAACGGACCATCGTTTGCGGCAACCACCAGGATTGCACCGTCGATCTGCGCAGCACCGGTGATCATATTTTTGACGTAGTCGGCGTGACCAGGCATGTCGACGTGCGCGTAGTGGCGCTTTTCTGACTCGTATTCCTGGTGAGAAGAAGCGATGGTGATACCACGTGCCTTTTCCTCTGGAGCGTTGTCGATATCCTCGTAGTTGCGAGGTTTGTTGGTTTCGCTAGGCAGTCTCTTTGCCAAAACGTGGGTAATAGCTGCCGTTAGTGTTGTTTTACCGTGGTCAACGTGACCCATGGTACCAACGTTGACGTGCGGCTTGCTTCGATCGAAATCTGCCATTGCGGATGATTCTCCCTGATTAATTATATTTTTCGTGCGCAATCTAAAACAGAATTTGCGACGTATGCATCAATTGTACAGTGTTTTTAGAGGTAAGTAAAGAGGGAGCTGGTTACTGGTGCCGAAGAGCCGTGTGGCCTATCTTGAGCATGTGTTTTTCACGATATTTATCAAAACTTTCACGATTAACTCCGTGCGTCGCAATAAAGCTACTCAGGCGTTCAGAACCAATAAAGTGCGGTAACATGACATAACTGACGCCTAAACGATACAATTCTGCCGCTTCACCGTAATTCGACGAGTAGCAGACAACCACAGCGTGATCATTGCGCCGACGTACATATTTGACAAATCCAACATTGACATCGTGATCTCCAACTGTGTTAACAATTAACTTTACCGCATCCATATCGATCTCGGCCAGTAGCTCCGGGTCTGTCACATCACCATATAAATAGTCGACATTAGCTCGTTCTAACTCTTCGATCGCTTCAGGATCATAATCAATAACGACAAAACGTTTTTTGAGCGAGCGAAATGTATGCAAATATTGATGACCGCCGTTTTGATAACCGATGAGTATCAAAGGATACCGTTTGGCCGCATGTTGTTTATCAGCCGCCGTTGCACGCTCAAACAAACTCAGACGTTTCTCGAGCTTGCGGTAAATACTATTATCGTATTGCATCAGATACGCCGAAACGGTAATCGTAATGAGTGCAACCAACGTAATAATGGCCGCAATATTACTGCCAATCATACCGGTTGAGGTGGCGAGGACTATAAGGATGATCGAAAACTCGCTAATTTGCGACAAATTAATACCTGTTTTAAAGCTTGTTCGGCGCGTGTAACCCAGCAATCCCAACGACACCATAACGGCGAGGGGCTTGAGAATCAGTACGACCAATGACAGGGCAATCGCCGGAATAATTGCCGTGACGACACTTGATAGCTGCATGTGCTCACCCAAACTTATGAAGAATAATATGACAAAGAAATCACGAAGAGGTTTTAACCTGGCACCAATTTGTCCTGCGTATGGCAAATGTGCAAGCGCCACACCAGCGAACAGTGCCCCGATTTCGATCGAAAACCCAATGACGTTGATGATTGTCGCCACGCCAAATCCCCACGCCAGAGCAAATAAAAATAAAAGCTCTTGGGATTTAGCAACCGATTTGGTCGCGCGCGGCAAAACTTTGACAGACAAAAATGCCAATACGCCGATGACTGCAATGCCCTTGAGGACAAGCAGTGCGATTTCGAATGCGTCAAGCGTGTTGCCCGCGCTACTGGCAGTAACAAATAGTAACGCAAATGTTGCCACAATATCATCAAGCAGGATGACACCAATAGCGATCTGACCGTTGAGACGCGTAATTTCTTTTTTGTCGCTGAGGACCTTTGCGATGATAATTGTGCTGCTAAAGAACATCGCCAGACCAATCAACAACGATTCAACCAGGGTGAACTGAAACGCCGTTCCCACAAGAAACCCGATCGTTCCGATGGTAAACAATATGGCTGCCGCGGTGAGAAATACGGGTTTGCCAAGTTTTTTAATTACCCCCATTGATAGCTCAAGTCCAATGATGAACAACAGTAATGCAATGCCGATCTCACTGAATGCTTCAAATGCCTCGCTGCCACTCACAAGATTCAGTAGACTGGGGCCCACTAAAATGCCGGTTATTATATATCCGACAATCAGCGGTTGCTTAAGAAGCCGCATGATAAACGCAACGACTGCTGCGATAACGATCACGATCGACAGTTGAGCAAATATACCCTCGATCATCCGAGCCTTTTTGTGTTACATAAGCACATTGTTTACAGTATACCGTAGCGTGCGATGGGTTCCAAATCTATGCAGCGTGGGTCTGACGAGACAAGTTAGGTGGCTGAACGTGCACCACATTACTAACTAAATGATGAGTTGCGTTGGCAAAATGGGCCATCTTGGCTGCAAGTAATTCTATATAGTGCAAATCGTCGGCATGACTGCCGTCAAACCGTTCAAAATCAATGTCCGTTTCGACCGGTAATCCTCCAGATGTATCGCTCATCGACTGTCGTGACGATGTCCAGCTGACGACACTATCATGTATGGCCGTAATTTGATGCAACTCTAGATTAGGATTGACCCGTACAACCTCGGACAGTTCGCCATAGGCAAATGGCTGGCTTTTGGCTATAGCAGCATGCTGTGATGCCACGAGAGTGGGAGACATCAACGCAGACGATCTATAGTGTAGTAATGCGTCGTCGTTTGCAGTATGAATCGCACTCTGCTCTGCTTTGGTAAGTCTGTAATTCTGCCAAAATGTCCGCATAATCGGCCAGTCAATGACACGCGACGATAGTCCAACAACTCGACGCATTGCTGGCTGCAGATTTGCTCTACTTTCCATACCAGATAACGATATAATCCCAAGTAGTGATCCTTTGCCGATCGCTGCACGCACTCGTCTATCTCGCAAGCTATGCACTGTATTCATATAACCCATGGAGGTAGACACAAATACTTTATCTCGAGAGTCAGCTCTTTCGCACATCGCTACAACTCCTTGATTAATTCGATCTTGACTATGATAACCATCTAATTGGTATTCAAAGCACAGCTCCCCGAAATGCCCTAATTTACGCGCATACAGCGGAGCCATTTTTTTGTAGTTTTCGCTACATCCCCGCATAAACATATATACGGGACCTTTGTTGTTTGGATATGTGATAATATGACCGTCGTCTATAAAATCAGCGCCCCTAATATGAGCGCTGGATTGACTGTCACTTTTGAACGGCGATTCTATTTGATGTAACATTTTGTAACTCCTGTTTATTTTGGGTGAGCTACGTGGTGGTTACTTTTTATATACTCTGCTTTTACACTAAATGCAATAGCCCCTACGAGGACGTTGCACTGTCATGCAGTGATGCGGCCACTTGTCGGACAAACATGACCAGCCAAGTGAACAAAATAATGAAGCAGATGATCTCATAGCCTGTAAGATTAAAGTATGATATCCCCATAAACAAATAGGTGCTCAGTAAAACAGCGATCAACAGCGCATACGAAACAGCGAAAAACGCTCGCGAAAACATAGGAACAAGGAATTGCAACCCTCCGATGAGGAATAGGAATAGGAATACCATTCCACCGGCGGAGATTTCATGCAATGTCGGCATCGTATCATACGGAAATAGCCCAACTCCCGCCAAAAATAACCCAACCAGAACTAACGTCCAACGTACCGCCCCTACCTTGACCCTTTTGTAGTGATTATTCGCTGATTGCAGCGTGACAAAATCCTTTGCTATTTGATTCGCAATACCCGCGATGACGATGCCACCTATGATAAGGGTCCCATTAAACGCATACATGGATATACCACCATTTGCACCGAGCGAGCTGAGATGTAATTCCCACCATTTGGGATCGTTGGCGGTGATCATACTAGTGAGCGTGCCAGCCACCAGGAATACTGCAAGCGCCATCGACATCGTTACTGCCGTGCGATTACTGGCAGCCAGGTAGACAACATAACTAGTAGCCGTTGTTGTTACGGCTGCAATAACATTTGCAAGATATATATCTATATTTACACCAATAAATGCCCCTGAGAGAACATAGAATGCAACAGAGGTGACGAGAAATACAATCGTGGCATGAATAAATGACAGGGCAAACATATCAAAAAATGAATAAAATTTCACGCGTAATTTCGATGTTTTCTTGAATTGCCTACCTTGATACATGACATACAAATAGCCAAAAAATGCCAAAAGACTTGCTGCGACAATACTCAACGATCCGATTGACATGCGACCAAACAATGGCACACTGGTGCCATCATAAAAGTAACCGAAATATGCTAGCCCTACTAGCAACGTCAAAATACCACTAATAACAGCGTAGTAAATAGCTCGGGATTCGACAGAGCTATGATCTTTGGGCTGTGAGAGTACTTTTCTTTGGATATCAGTCGTATTCATGACACCACTATAGCATTTCAGAGATGTTTCGTCCTATCTATCATGCTTTTGTGCTGTATCACAAATGGAGCAATAGACGGTCCCTAGGCAGACCGTCTATTGCTATTTGAATCTACTGACTATTACTTTTTACGCTTTTCAATGATTTCCTGAGCAACGTTTGGTGGAACTTCCTCATAGCTGTGGAGCTCCATTGTGCTCGCTGCACGGCCCTGTGACATCGAGCGGATATCGTTGGTATAGCCAAACATGCTTGCAAGTGGCACAATCGCACGAACCAACTTTGCACCACCTTGCAGGTCTTCCATCGCTTCGATGCGACCACGACGGCTGTTAATGTCACCGATTACATCACCCATGAACTCCTCTGGAGTGGTGACTTCGAGCTTCATAACAGGTTCGAGCAGCACTGGTTTTGCCTTTGGAATACCTTCTTTGACTGCGAGTACACCGGCCAAGTTAAAGGCCAGTTCGCTTGAGTCGACATCGTGGTAGCTACCGTCGTACAGGGTTGCTTTGACGCCAATCATTGGGTAACCGGCGATCTCACCACCTTCGAGTGTGTCTTTAATACCCTTTTGCACTGGCGCACGGTATTCCTGTGGCACCACACCACCTTTGATTT